>CAMLPA010000473.1 GCA_946481605.1 uncultured Flavihumibacter sp.
ATTGTTTTTGAGGGTAGCGGTAAAATTGACCAGTGTAACCGGGAGTATGGTACCTCCTGGTGAGCCGAACACGGTGTCGTTCCTGTCGGTTACATCCATGATGCCATCGCCGTCGGCATCTGTGGTATCATCAATTTCACCGTCGTTGTTGGCATCCAGGGTAGCGCCTCCGGCTTCCACAATATCGAAAGTGCCGTCATTATCGCTGTCCAGGTCCAGGTAATCCGGGATACCGTCGGCATCAGATTGTTGTGGTGCGGGGTGACCGGGGGAGCCATAAGTGGAAGGAGCCTGGTCCACGCTGTTCATGATGCCATCGTTGTCGTTATCCGGGCCGTCCAGCACACCATCGTTGTTAACGTCTGCTGCGCCGGATATACCGTTTTCAGTGAGGTCAAATAATCCATCATTATCGCTGTCGAGGTCAAGGAAGTTGGGGATGCCGTCCCCATCTGTATCGGTAGCGGTTTCCACTGAATCTAGTATACCGTCGTTGTCGCTGTCCAGGTCTATATAATTTGGAATGCCATCACCATCTGCGTCATCGTTGGTGGGGTCACCATCTCCGTTGGTGTCTTCTGTGGTGTCTGGAATGCCGTCTCCGTCGGAATCTGTATCACAGGCATCCGGACTGGTATCGCCATCATGGTCAATGTAAGGCGATTTCGGATTTACGGTATTGCAGGCATCGCAGGCATCAGGCGTGCCATCCCCATCGGAGTCCAGCGCGTCATCTCCTGTGGGACAAACTTCAAGGCAGTCGGCAGTGCCATCTCCATCCGTATCCAGTTGCGCGTAAGCGTAGTACACTTTTATATCCGGTCCTGCCGAAATCAGCGACTGGTATTCGATTTCTATTTCATCAAATGCGACGGTTGCTTCTCCTCCTATAAAATTAATACTGCTGCCGCCTGTAAGCAGTCCCAGGTTCACAAGCGATCCGCCGGTGATGGTCTGAACGGGGCTTACACTGTTGTCTCTGTATAATTTGATGGTAAAGCCTCCGATCACGTTGGCTTCCAGCAGGCCACTTCCTACGGATACCGCAAAGCCGGCGACTGTTCCTGCAGGGTAATCAGCACCTCCGGTAACGCCAACGGTCATACGAAAACCTGCGCCAACGCCCACCACTGCGTCATAATGAGCGGAGTCTGTAAGAGAGGGCGTGGCAATGTTTTCAGGATTGTTCAGTGAAGCACCTATTGTGATGCCTAATAATGTTTCCCGCTGATAAACACCAATGCCTGGATCTCTGTCCCCGGTGAGCCGGTTGCCTAGATAAGGTGCCGCGGAACCTGTGGTGATGGCGGTTCTGCAATCGCTGCACGAAGGGCCGCTTTCAAATGCCTCGAATATTCTCAGTGTATTGATGGCCGCGGAGGTGCCTGTTTGAACGAGCCTTACTTCGTTGAATGGTTTTCCTACGGTTGTGGTGATGGCTACTTCCTGAACGGCGCTGGGACCTGCCAGCAGATTTACATTTACCAGTCCCGAAGTGCCAATCACAGCCTGATCCTGCAATACACCGTGCAGGTAAGTCTGGATGCTGAGACTATTCAGCAGTGTGGCATCCAGCAGGCCGGTGCTGGTTTGCACCCGGAATCCGGCTTTGTGACCGCCCGGATAAACTTCCTGTAAACTGGTAACGCCAACATAAGGCGCTGTGCTTACAAGACTTGCCCGTACCGGAAGCACCATGGTGGCGTAGGTGTCGCGGTTGCCATCGGTGAGGTTGCCGGGATCAGCCAGGGTGGCCAGCGTAGTGAGCAGACCACCATTGAAGTTGACGATCGAGCCGTTCCCCGCGATCTGGTCGTAGCAGATGGTATTGTTCTCGTTGAAGCCACAGGCGGGATCAAAAGCCATGGCATAATAGACACGGAGCGAAGTGCCCACAGATAGGTTGGCGAGCGTTCCCTTGATCAGTCTGATTTCATCGAAGGCCTGCGTAGTGGGAAAGCTGAGGTAGATTTTTCCGGGGATGCTTCCATTCAACAGGGTCACAGAAGTGCCATTCACCACGGTAAAGGTTTCGGCGGCAGCGCCATTATTGTAGGTCTGTATTTGCATTCCGTTCAACACATCGGCGTTCAACAATGCGTCATTTCCTGTTTCTACTACAAAGCCTGCATGCCAACCTGCGGGATAAGTGTTTAACGAATCGGTCACCGAAACGCCTTTTCCTGAAACAAGCGCCAGTAAATCGTCTATTTCGGCATAGTCCGCTGTATTGCCGTTAATGAGTTTGTCTGGCGTATTTCCGGATGTGAAGCTGATGCTTACACCTGCATCAATGGCTGCAAATCCTTTGGCAGCGCCGATTACTGGTTTATAGCAGGGGGCGCCGTTTTGCGCATGACTAAGTTGAAAAAAGGTGAGACAAAGTGCTAAGGCGAAAAATTTGAGCTTGTAAAACTTTTTCATTCTGATCAAGTTTTCGTGAAGGCAATAGTTGTCCTGTCCGGGTTTTCCGGAGAAAAAGGTGCACGATGAAAGGGGAAGGAGGTTTGAATTAAAATTCAGGAGAGACTTGAGGCGCTGTTGTTTTTTTCAGATTTACTTCTTTAATTTTAAGAAAAGGATCAACCGATCTTTCCAGACCGGTGACATCTTTTCAACCGTTTGGCGGCTATTTGTTGCTGTTATGAAATTATATAAAAGATCAGGTGACATCATACCTGATTCCGTTCAAAAAATACCGCTATCGGGTCAATCGTAAAAAAACCTTGTGCTATGAATTGGAACATCCCATCTTTATTCAGGGAGCATTGTGTTCCCGGAAATTTTATGCATACCATCGGTACGCAGTACCATCCCCACTATTTTCATATTCATCATGTATTGGGCCAGGGATATGTATTTGTGAAAGAAGCGGAACCCGGCTTGCTGATCCGCAACTGGAACTACAGGATCCATGAAGCTGCAACTTTCCATCTTCCCGGAATAGAGCCAGGAGCAGAAAGAATGTTGAGTATGATCTGCCTGCAAAGTATTCCGCCCTTCCGCATCAATAATGGTACAACTGAAATGGTACAATCAGATGTGAATGAACTTTTCCTTTTCGGCAATACGATCCGCGGAAACATTCACCTCGCAGAAGGAGCAGAACTGAAAATAATAGAACTGCTGGTAACAGAAGAATGGTTCCGCCTTCAATATGACAGTACGGAAGAAGCGCTGTTGCACGAGGCGTGGATGGCATTGTTCCATGAAAATGGCGCAAGAAAGATGCAGGTGAGGAACAGTGTTTTTTACCACACGTTGCTGAACGCGATCGCCTCAGATGTGCACAGAGGAGCAGGGGCGGGTATCCTGGTAAAATCGCGCACGCTTGAGCTGGCTGATTTTGTGCTGCACCAGTTGTTGCCGGAGCGGGTACCTCAGCCTGCTGATGAACAAATGGATGCGTTGAAGGAAATGCTGGACACCAGTATTTTCGGGAAGTTGCCCGCGATAGAAACAATGGCCCGAAGGTTGGCCATGAGCGAATCCACCCTTAAAAGGCGGTTCAGGAAAGC
>CAMLPA010000474.1 GCA_946481605.1 uncultured Flavihumibacter sp.
AGCGGTAAAAACCAGGTTCGCTACCGTTGCAGGTAACGAACCGGGCGTTATTTATTTCACTACGCGTTGGTAGAACACTTCATCGTTCCACTGTATTTTGAGTACATACATACCTTTGGGCAACTGTTCCAATTGGTTGAAAGCTATTCGTTGCACACCTGCTGAAAGATTTTGTTGCTGCTGTTTTACCACTCGTCCCTGAAAATCGGTGAGCGATAACTGTAGTTTTCCAGCACGTTGTGCCGCCAACTCCATTTCGAGTGAACCATTAAACGGATTTTGAACACCACGAATAATGAATTCGGTACCGTTTGGCTTGTTCACCATTGTGGTTGTGGAGTAGGCTTTTACATTATTTTCAACTATGCGTATCCGGTAGTAAGTAGCGCCTGTAATAAGTTCCGGATCACTCCATTGGAAGGCGGTTTGTGTACCAGCCTGCAGCATGGCCATGTCACGGAAGTTTCGGTTATTGGTACTTTTCTCTACTATCAGCAGGGTGCCTGGCGAAGCATTCAGGGCCTGCCAGTTTAAGATGGCTTTTTGTTGCCGCATCTGCGCGGTGAAATTCCTGATTTCAATTGGGAGAATTTCACAATCGTTTACCTGAAGTGTGAGAATATTGGTGCCATCGGCAAATGAGCAGCTATTGTTAAGATTGGTGGTTGAAGTGGCGATACGAAGCCTGTATAGGTGTCCGCTGTCCGATGAACCTGCTATGAATGGCGGGTAATCAACCTGGTAGGTATGATTGGTTCCATCGTCAACCGGGGTTGATTCACCTTCTTCTCCTGTATTGCTCCAGTTGGAGCCATTATCGGTACTTCTTTCCCAGCGCCAGAACCGGTAGTTGTCAAAGTAGGAACTTACGATCGCTTTCAGTTCCACAGCCTGCGCGTTGGCACAAACAGCGGCTACGGGCGATGGATTAAAATTAAGTTCCGGGGAGCAGGTGCCGAAAGTGATGTCGTCTATTGCCCAGTCGTTACCACCGCCGCCTGGTGCATTGTTTCTGATGGTGATGGTGAAAGAGGTTTGTCCGGGATTGGTTTTGAAGATAAATCCTTTTTTAACCCAGTTGCCGGAGTAGGCGATATTTCCTGTTGAATAATAGGCTGTTCCATCCACTTCGAAGGTAAGGTTAGGGTTTACACCGGATGGGTCGGGACCATTAAAATTTGCATCCTGCGAACCTCTGCCCATCGTATCGCAGGCGCAAAGCGAGCATACGTTTTTGAACCATGCAGAGAACTCGTAATAGGTTTCTCCGCAAAGTCCGGAAACAGGTTGTTGAAAAGCTTCTCCATTCGCGTAACTCGCGTTCACAACTACAAAGTAACCGCCTGTTGTTCCGGGCGCTACGGGCGCGTTGCCTGCTGCCGGGTTGGAGGCTCCTGTGTGGTCACCAGTAATGTCCCATACCGTAAATACCCTAGCGGATCCGGGATTGGGTGCACTCACATTGGTGGAGCCGGTTGGACTGAGGTTGTTTACGATGGCGTAATTCCCGTCGTTAGGAGAATTGGCGCCTACATTAAGGCGGGGATAACCTACAACGATTGCGTCATAACTTCTGTTCTGGGTATTCCCGGAGCCAAAGCTTCCATTATCGTCCAATACGGCGTTGGCGCCTACGGAATTGGAGCATAACCCGATGTTGGAGGAGAGCGCGATATTGTAGGCTTTAAAAATATTGTTCTGATTATTGGTTCCTGAAGTGCCAACCCTATAATAAAATCCCCCGCCATTCAATGATAATGTTGAGCCAAGAGAAAGGGAGGGATTAATCTGGATACGGTAAGAAGCCGACATGATGCAGGTGTTTCCCCAGAACGATGGCCTGCCATTGTATTGAATGGTGCCTCCTCCGGTTGTTGTTGCCGGGTTGGTAGTACTACAGGTTCCACCCATTGCACCATTACCACTGCTGCCCATGTTGATGCGCAAAGTTTTATCAACGGAATTATACATTGCGGCATCATCTCCGGAGGCGTCTGTATAGCTTCTGAAAACCAGGCCCTCGTTCGTAACGATTTTTAAACTTCCCGTGATGTAGGTGGCATTGTTGGCGATGGTATCAACAAACCGGAACTGGGAAAGACGAAGACTGTTTCCCACGGCCACGGTGGCGCGTATTTCGAGGATGTCCCCGGGTTCATAAGTTCCCCCCACGGTTCCCTTCGTGATGTTCACAAAACTTTTCCCGAATAACTGGGAAAAGGCGGTGGTGGGGTAGAGGTATGCACCCAGCATCAAAAGAATGATGGGTAGAATTCTTTTCATCGGTATGGATTTAGAGTACGTTGTTCCAACACGAAAATAACAACAGATCACCACAATATAAACGTGATTCTACTCGTAAGATTGCGTGTTTCTCCCTTCCCCGCTGTAACCGATTGATTTACCTTGATATTCTTACAAAAAAAGAGGGGAAACCCCTCCTTCTTTGTAAGAATATCTCTTTATGCAAAAACAGGCATAATGGCGTGTTTTTATTTCAGGACCCGCTGGTAATACACCTGGTCGTTCCACCTGATTTTCAATACATATAAACCTTTGGGCAACCCGCCCAGTTGGGTGAATGTGACCTTTTGCACACCTGCTGAAAGCAATTGTTCCTGCTGCCGCACCACCCTGCCTTGCAAATCTGTCAGGAACAACTGCAGTTGACCTGCTTTTTGGGCCGCCAGTTCCATTTCAAGGGTGCTCGCGAACGGGCTCTGTATGCCCCGGATAATGAAATCGCTGCCATCCGGTTTGTTCACCATGGCGGTCATGGAATAGGCCTTCAGGTTATGATAGGCTATCCGTATCCGGTAATAAGTGGCTCCTGTAATAATTTCAGGGTCGTTCCATTGAAAAGCTGTTTGTGCGCCGGCTTCCAACAACGCCATTTCCCTGAAGTTGCGGTTGTTGGTGCTTTTCTCCACCACCAGCAATGTGCCGGGCGAAGCGTTCAGCGCCTGCCAGTGGAGTACCGCTTTTTGTAGCCTTAGCTGCGCATTGAAGTTTCTGATTTCAACCGGGAGGATTGTGCAATCCGACACCTGGAGCGTGAGGATATTGGTGCCATCCGCGAAAGAGCAACTGTTGTTGAGGTTGGTAGCTGAGGTGGCAATGCGGAGGCGGTAGAGATGACCACTATCTGCCGTGCCTGCTATAAACGGCGGGTAATCTACCTGGTAAGTATGGTTGGTGCCGTCGTTCACCGGGGTAGAGGAGCCTTCTTCACCGGTATTGCTCCAGTTCACACCTTCATCGGTGCTTCTTTCCCAACGCCAGTAGCGGTAGTTGTCGAAATACGAACTTACGATGGCTTTTAATTCCACGGCCTGCGCATTCGCGCAAACGCTGGCTACGGGAGATGGATTAAAATTGAGTTCCGGCGAGCAGGTCCCGAAAGTGATGTCGTCTATTGCCCAATCGTTGCCCCCTCCGCCTGGTGCGTTGTTGCGGATGGTGAGGGTGAAAGAGGTTTGGCCTGGACTGGTTTTGAAGATGAATCCCTTTTT
>CAMLPA010000475.1 GCA_946481605.1 uncultured Flavihumibacter sp.
GCGTTGCGTTCCGTTTCATTGATGGCGGCCACGGGTTCCCATTCCACGCGGGTAACAGGTTGTACCACCATTTGTGCAATACGGTCCCCGGGTTGGATGGTCTGTTGTTCCCCTGAAAGGTTCACCAGGATTACTTTTATTTCTCCCCTGTAATCGGCGTCGATGGTGCCTGGACTGTTCAGGCAGGTCAATCCCTGTTTGATGGCGAGTCCGCTGCGTGGTCGTACCTGCGCTTCGTAACCGTCGGGTAATTCCATAAAAAGTCCGGTTGGCACCAATTGGCGTTCCATGGGCTGCAGTACGAGCGCTGTTTCTATGTTTGCTCTCAGGTCCATCCCGGCGGAGCCGGAAGTGGCATAAGAGGGCAGATCGTATTTGGATTGGTTGATGATTTTTACAGAAAGTGTACGCATGCGGCAAAACTAAAGTAAAATTTCCTGTAATCGGCTCCCGTTTTGGGTTACCACCAGTTCGTGAACGGCACCGCATTTCAGGGGCATATTGTATTTCTGGTGTCCTGTGGGAAAATCGAACGCCACCGGGAAATGGTATTTTTTCACCTTTTCAAGAATGATTTCCGGCAGGGAAAGCGGGAATTCTTCTTTGGGGTCTTCTGATGGCTTCACCCTGAATCCACCCAGTATTAATCCGGCTAATCCTTTGAAGATGCCGGCGCGTTCGAGGCTCCAGCACATTCGGTCGTAATGGTATAGGTATTCTCCGGCATCTTCCAGGAACAATATTTTGCCCCGGGTAGAAGGCATAGAAACGGAGCCAATCATGCCATACAATACGGAGAGGTTCCCTCCAATCAGTTCGCCCCTGGCTTTCCCGGGAACATTGGCGGGATGTGTTTGCGCTTCATATTGAATTTTTTCACCGGTAAGCAATGGCCGCAGTGCCAGGACGGATTTTCGTACATCCGGATCGGCTTCAGCTAATGCCGCAGGGATGCTGTTGCACATTTTGGCGTGGATGGCAGCGGCACGCACCTGCTTGTTCAGGTGGGCGTGTAACACGGTGATATCGCTGAAACCTATGATCCACTTGGGATGGCGCCTGAAAGTAGAGAAATCAAGTTTATCGATGAACCGGATCAGTCCATAACCACCTCTTGCGCACAGAATCGCTTTAATTTCCGGGTTGTCCAGCATTTCCTGGAAGTCGTTTTTCCGTATAATATCCTGCCCGCCCATATTGCCCCATTGTTGTCCAATGCCTTTTCCGGGAACGGTCCGAAAGCCCCAACTTTCCATGAGCCGCATTGCAGGGATCAATTCTTCGGGGAACATGTAACCAGCCGGACTGGGAATGCCGATTTGGTCCCCTTTTTGCAGGAAAGGAGGCTGAACGCAGGAACCGGGTTCCGAAAAAATGGTGGAGGGGAGAAGCGCTTCCGCATTTTTAACGAAGGGAATACCAGTGAGAAAACGGAGCAGGAAGTCGGAACGAAGCATAACCGGCGTTTAAGATCCGAAAGCGAAGTTGCTTTCAGGAATACTAAAATACGGATGAACACACAATTGTATCAACACATCACCATAAAACCATCAGTATGAAGCCTACTATCCTTATTCCCGCATCCTTTCTCTTTTTTGCAGCCTGCAACAACGCGCCTGAACGTACGAAAGAGCCCGCCGATACTGTTGCGGTGGCCAGTATGGAAAGCATGGTGAACCAGGCGATAGAAGACAGCGGCGTTCACCTCGACTATGCAGATTTTGGTAAAATGCTTGACCAGCGCCCCGCCAGCAGCGGTTTGTGGGATACCCAGCCTTTCCGTTCTGACCTTGAAAAATTGCTCGGCACCGATTATGCCGCCTTCCGCGAAGCCATGAGTGAGGCCACACCACTTAAAAAAGACAAAGTTTATTATACCTGGGGCGTATTGCCCGATGATGCCGTGAAAGGGATCGGCTACGTGGTGATAGAACCGGAAACAGGAAAAATAGCCGCCTACCAGAACATTAACGGAAAGGTGAAAGAGTGGAAAACACCGGGCACGGAACCGTTTATTCCCCAGGAACTGACCAGGAAAAAAACGGAATTTAAGTAGATGTGCTTTCCATGAGGTAATTTTGCATCCCGGAAATGGGATGCTTTTTTATTTCCGGCCGGAACAATCATTAAAGAAAGAGAAAAAATATACGGATGAAAGATTTTAAGAGATACCTGGTTACCGCCGCCCTTCCTTATGCGAATGGCCCCGTGCACATTGGCCACCTGGCAGGCTGTTACCTTCCTGCGGATATCTATGTGCGTTACCAGAGAGCCAGGAAGCAGGATATAAAATTCATCTGCGGAAGCGATGAACACGGCGTGCCCATTACCATCCGTGCCATGAAGGAAGGCATTACGCCCCAGCAGGTGGTGGACAAATACCATGCGCTTATTAAAGATAGCTTCGCCGCCATGGGTATCTCTTTCGATATTTTTTCCCGTACCTCGAATCCGGTGCACCATGAAACTTCTGCCGCATTCTTTAAGAAGTTATATGATGAGGGACTTTTTGAAGAGAAAGAAACCGAACAGTTCTACGATGAAGAGAAGAATACTTTCCTCGCCGACCGGTACATCACTGGAACCTGCCCCATTTGTAGCAATCCCAATGCTTATGGGGACCAATGTGAAAAATGTGGCACCTCACTGAGCCCGGAGCAACTGATCAATCCCAAAAGTGCCTTGAGTGATGCGGTGCCCGTGAAAAGAAAAACCAAACACTGGTATTTCCCGCTACAGAATTATGAGTCTTTCCTGAAGAAATGGATACTGGAAGAACATACGGAATGGAAGAACAATGTTTTCGGTCAGTGCAAAAGCTGGCTTGATAACGGACTTCAATCCCGTGCGATGACCCGCGACAGCAACTGGGGCGTGAAGGTGCCGCTCCCGGATGCGGAAGGCAAGGTGCTGTACGTTTGGTTCGATGCGCCTATAGGCTACATCAGCGCCACAAAAGAACTGACGGAACAATGGGCAGATTACTGGCAGCAGGAAGATACCAAACTGGTGCATTTCATCGGGAAGGACAACATCGTTTTCCACTGTATCATTTTCCCTGCCATGCTGAAGGCGCACGGAGGTTATGTGCTGCCCGAAAATGTGCCTGCCAATGAATTCCTTAACATTGAAGGAGATAAAGTATCCACCAGCCGCAACTGGGCGGTATGGGTGAACGATTATATCAACGATTTCCCCGATCAGCAGGACATTCTCCGCTACGTATTGTGCAGCAATGCCCCCGAAACCAAAGACAATGATTTTACCTGGAAAGATTTCCAGGACCGGAACAACTCTGAGTTGGTGGCCATTTTCGGGAACTTCGTAAACAGAACCTTTGTGCTGATGCACAAACTCTGTGGTGGTAAAGTACCGCCATTGCACGAAGCGCTGCTGGATGATGCCGATAAAAATATGCTCGCGGAATTTGATGCGGCACGTGGTCGCGTGGAAAAGAACCTGGAAGAATACCGTTTCCGTGATGCGCTCTTTGATGTGATCGACCT
>CAMLPA010000476.1 GCA_946481605.1 uncultured Flavihumibacter sp.
GTACGGTACAAAAACAGTGGCGACCTTCCCGGAAATATTGATGTGGGTATGAGCCGCAGTATAGATGGCGGACAAACCTGGGAGCCAATGAAAATTATCATGGATATGGGCGCACCCCATGAAAACAACGGGATCGGAGATCCCTGTATTCTATTCGATCCCGTTACAAAAAAGTTATGGGTAGCTGCGTTGTGGAGCAAGGGAAACCGGTCCATCGCAGGCTCGAAACCGGGCCTTTCACCCGACACCACCGGTCAGTTCGTGCTGGTGCACAGCAGCGATGACGGCAAAACATGGAGCGCACCGGAAAGCATTACGAAGCAGGTAAAGCACCCTTCATGGCACCTGTACTTTAACGGACCCGGCAATGGCATCGCCATGCAGAACGGCACACTGGTATTTCCCTCACAATACTGGGACGAAACAACAACCCCGTCCTCAGTAGGCATTCCGCATTCCGCCATCATCTACAGCACCGATCATGGGCTGTCCTGGAAAAGCGGTACCGGCGCCAAAAGCAATACCACCGAAGCGCAGGTGATTGAAACAACACCGGGTACCGTGATGCTGAACATGCGCGACAACAGGGGCCGTTTCAGAAGCGTTGCCACCACCACCGATATGGGCAGCACCTGGACCGAACACCCCACTTCCTTCCAGGCTTTGCCCGACCCCGTTTGCCAGGCCAGTATCATCAAAGTAAAAGTGAACCTGGAGGGGAAAATGAAAGACGTGGTGTTCTTCAGTAATGTCAATTCCGACCGCGCAAGAATCAATACCACCATTAAAGCAAGCCTTGACCTCGGTGAATCCTGTAATCCTCTACTCGAATTGCTCCTGGAGACGAGGGGCAGTTGGGGGTTTTCGTTACTCACCAAAATAGATGACGATACCCTTGGCTTATTGTACGAAGGAACAGGCGCCCTTTATTTTATGCGCATTCCTGTGAAAGACATCCTTCAGCCAGCCACGGGGAAGAATAAACGCAAAGGGATAAAAAACACCTAAAAACGATTTGTCCTGTTCCTGATGAATTGGAGCAGGGGAAGGTATTTCAAAAGATTTAGAATGGCATACTCAACAGAAGAGCTGGTGGCACTCGAAAAATTCTATACGCACCAATTGCTCCACGATACCGTTCCCTTCTGGTTCCCGCGTTCCTACGACCTGGAACATGGAGGTTACCTGCTGATGCGCGACAAGGACGGATCGCTCATCGACGATGATAAAGCCGTGTGGATACAGGGCCGCGCCACCTGGCTGCTTTCTACTTTATACAATACCGTGGAACAAAAAAAAGAATGGCTCGATGGTGCCGCGCTCGGGTATAATTTTCTGCATGAACACTGTTTCGACAGCGACGGACAAATGTTCTTCCACGTTACAAGAGATGGTAAGCCTATCCGTAAACGACGCTATTTTTTTTCCGAAACCTTCTATGTGATCGCGATGGCCGCTTACGCCAAAGCCACTGGCAACGGGGATGCCGCTGACAAAGCAAGGACTGTTTTCAGTAAATGCATTCAATACGCGAACGGTGAAAAGAAACTGCCGCCTAAATTTACTTCAACCAGGCCGGCCCGCGGCATCGGGATACCCATGATCATGATCAATACGGCACAGCAACTGCGCGAACTGGTTGGAGATGAACGCTGTGATGCACTCATCGACCAGTGGATCACTGAAATTGAAACTTATTTCGTGAAAGATGATATCCGTTGCGTGATGGAACAGGTGGCCCCCGATGGCAGCATCATCGACCACATTGATGGGCGAACCCTTAACCCGGGACACGCCATTGAAGGCGCATGGTTCATCCTCCACGAAGCAAAATACCGCAACAACGATAAAAGGCTGACAGCCCTTGGATGCCGGATGCTCGACTATATGTGGGAACGCGGCTGGGACCCACAATACGGCGGTATCCTGTATTACAGAGATGTGTACAATAAACCCGTACAGGAATACTGGCAGGATATGAAATTCTGGTGGCCACAAAATGAAACCATCATCGCCACCCTGCTGGCTTACCTGATAACGGGCAACGAAAAGTACGCGCAATGGCACAGACAGATCCACGAGTATGCCTACCGGCATTTCCATGACCGTGAACAGGGGGAATGGTACGGCTACCTGCATAGAGACGGCACCATTGCCCAGCCTGCGAAAGGCAACTTATTCAAAGGGCCGTTTCACCTGCCGCGGCAGGAATGGTATTGTAGCAGGATATTGCAGGAACACCTGAAGGAGTTACAACACAATACGCAACCCGGCCAAAGCTTCTAACCTCAATGAAAATACTTGTTTTAGTAATGCTGATCCTGCCGGTTACGGTGACGGCGCAATTAAAATTACCACCCATATTCTCCGGCAATATGGTGCTTCAAAGAAACGCAACCATCGCGGTTTGGGGAAAGGCAATTCCCGGTGACACCGTAATTGTTCAGTTCGGAAGGGATACCAGAAAAACTATCGCAGGTGCCGATTCTGGATGGATCGTTCATTTTCGTCCCCGTCCCGCTGATACAAACGGGCAGCGGATGCACATCAGGAGCGGCATGGCATCCATTGAACTCAATAACCTGCTGATGGGTGATGTATGGCTGTGCATCGGGCAGAGCAATATGGAATGGCCCATGTACCGGGAACTGCATTACAGGGAAACGGTTAAAGACAGCCATCAGCCAATGCTGCGTTTTTATAACCCGACTTACGCTGGAAAAAATATTTTCGCGGCTTCCTTCTCTGATTCGGTTGTTCAATTGCTGCACAAAGAATCTTTTTACAGCGGGAACTGGCAGGAAAGCGACAGCAGTTCTTTCCGGACGATGAGCGCCGTTGCCTGGTATTTCGGAAGAAAGATTGGCGCTGAAACTGGCGTTCCGGTGGGACTCATCAACTTGTCCATCGGAGGAGCGCCGCTGGAAACATTTATTGCCCCTGAAGCGCTTCGGAATAGCGGGGAGTTCACTTCTAAAGTAAACGGCGATTGGATGGAGAATGAGGCCTTGCCGGTTTGGGTGCGTGAAAGGGGGAAGCAAAATGTTGGCGCCCTAAAACATGTTCCTTCAGATGAAAACGGGAAGTTTCATGCTTACAAACCCGGCTTCGCCTACCAGGCGGGCATTGAACCCATACTTCCGATGGCGGTATCGGGCATCATCAACTACCAGGGCGAAAGCAATGCGCAGGAAACAGAACGGGTGAAGGAGTATGCCGCACTGAATAGGTTGATGGTACAGGAACTGCGGAGGAAATGGAAGAAACGTTTGCCTTATTATTTTGTGCAACTGTCGTCGATAGATACGGTGCACTATAAAGGACAACTGTGGCCATGGTTCAGGGACGAGCAAAGAAAAATACTACAGCTGCTGCCGAACAGTGGCATGGCCGTAAGCAGCGATGCCGGTGCGCGCAATGATGTGCATCCGACCAATAAGAAAGTGGTGGGGGAACGACTGGCCGCATGGGCGCTCCGCCATCACTATAAGAAAAACGTTA
>CAMLPA010000477.1 GCA_946481605.1 uncultured Flavihumibacter sp.
GGATGAATTCATCTGACGCGAAGCCTGAAGCCGTTAAATAAACCGGCATATTCGACTTACTGAATTGCCAGGTACCGCCAGCCAACACTTCCAGTTTACCCTTCCAGATATTGGTGCGGTAAGAAGCCTGTGGCTCCACAATGTAGTTCTGGGTTACATTGTAACTGAAATTGGAACGCGGGATGCTGGAGGCGAGCGCGGGATCCATGGATGAAAGCGGGAACAACTGCACCTGATCCATATCAGTTTTGCTGTACCCAAGCGTTGTTTTGATGTCCAGGCCTTTCAGCAGCTTATACCTGATGTCCAAGTTACTGAGCAGGTTGGTGGAAATATTGGTGTTGGCCTGATTCAGGTAAGCAAGTGGATTTGCTTTTCCGCCTATTACGCCAGTCCAGTACAAACTTCCGTCAGGATTATACAAGGGGAAATTGGGTGGCAGTTCATACGCCAGCCTGGCCAGGTCGGTAACGCTGATATTGTTCTTATCAGAAGAATAGATAGCGGAAATGCCCATTTGAAGGCGCTGATCAAGCGAGCGGTGGTTCACGCTAAGGTTGAGGCCGTAGCGGGAATAGCCTTGTGCGCCGGGATAAATATTTGATTCATCGTGATAAGTTCCACTGAACAGAAAATTAGTGCGCATATCTCCTCCGGACAGAGAGGCATTCACATCCGTGGCGTGTGCGCTTCCGCCCAGCAACAAGTCCTGGAAATCAGTGTAGGCGTTCTGGTCCCACACGAGCAGGTCTGGCGCATTGGCGGTGGTGGGTGTGCCCCCATTGCCTGCAAATGCCAGCCTCCTAAGGTCAAGGTATTCTTGTGTACCAAGCAGTTCGGGGAATTTTGTAGCTGTTGAACTTCCGGTTTGAATATTCATGCTGAAGCTGGTTTTTCCAGCCTTCCCTTTTTTGGTAGTGATGAGTACCACGCCATTGGCACCGCGGGAACCGTAAATAGCGGTGGCATCGGCATCTTTCAGCACTTCGATGCTTTCTATATCTGAGGGATTTAGAATATTGAGCGGACTTGCGGCACCTTCAGCGGACCCCAGTACAAAGCTGGTGGTGCTTTGCCTGTTGATGGATTCGGAAAGAAACGGCACCCCGTCCACAATGTAAAAAGGGGTATTACTTTTTGCGAGGGAGTTGGCACCACGGATCTGCACGGTCATGGCTGCGCCGGGAAGTCCGTTGGATTGCTGAATAAACATGCCTGGCATTCTTCCCTGCAGCGCCTGAAGTACGTTGGTAACCGGTTGTGCCGCGATTTCCTTAGCGGTAACCCTGGCAACGGACCCGGTATTGAGGCGTCGAGTTGTGGTGCCGTAGCCCACTACAATAGTTTCATCCAGGGATTTTTCAGAACGTTTCAGCCGGAGGAAAAAACTGTTTCGATTCAGTACTTCTATCTGCTGTTGTTCAAAGCCAACGAATGAAAACACCAGCACGTCAGTATCATCTACATTAGTAAGCGTAAAGCTACCGTTGGCATCGGTAATGGTTCCTTTACCGGAGCGTTTCAGTACTACGGAAACACCTTGCAGCCTGTTGCCATCTTCGTCTTCCACGCGGCCGGTTATCGTTCTTTCAACGTCCTGCTCTGCGGGAGTGGACAGCGCTTCCAGACTTTGTGCCGGTTTGATCACAATTACTTTTTCCCGGAGCACATAAGTGAACTTCTGATTTTTTACAGAAAGCGCAAGCACCGTTTCCAGCGGAATATTCTTTCCTTCGATAGAAACATGACGGGCATTCTTCAGCAACGAATTGTTGTACACAATGCTGTACCCCGTTTGTAGCCGGATTTCGTTGAACACCTTTTCAACGGGCGCGTCTTTTACAGAAAGATTGAGCGTTTGTGAAAAGGCGCCCGCGCTTACCTGCAAACAGGTGATACAAATGATAAAAGCTGCCAGTTTCATAAGCAACAGTGTTTTGGTGGCCATCCTGCATAGCGGTCGCCAGGATTGGTTCGATGCTGTAAAAAGCATAGTTTTGTTTGGTTTTGGTTAATAAATAACAGGTTCCGGCTGCCCGCCGGACTTGTATGTGTAACTACAGTTGAATTTATTGATCTGAACCAGCCGCCACTTTGCCTGCCCGCAAAGTGGCTTTTGTTTTAGTTCCTGAACACGCTAATTTTTTTGTTTTCCACTTTGAATTTAACACCACCTGAAAGCTCCAGGTAATTCAACAACTGTGATACCGGAACATCCCTCGAAAGACTGACGGTATAAGTATCTTTAACCTCATTTTCAAATACAACTTCCGCGTCATACCATCTTTCCACCTGCTTCATGATCGAGCGCATGTCAGCACCATTGAAAATGAAGTTTCCGTTCTTCCAGGCCATTACTTCTTCCAGGTTCACGGCCTCTTCCAGCGACAACTTATTGCCTGCGAACAAAGCCTGCTTTCCGGGAGACAACAACAGTACCTTGTTACCGGCATCTACCTTCACCGCACCTTCCAGCAAAGTGACCATAGCGGGTTCACCGTTGTAATGTTTTACATTAAAATGTGTTCCCAACACCTGCACTTTCACGCCATTGGCCATCACATTAAATGGTTGTTTTTCCCGCTTTGCCACTTCAAAGTAGACCTCGCCATTTATTTCCACGTCTCTGGAATCCCCATTGAATACAGTGGGAAACCTTACAGACGAACCGGCATTCATCCAGATCTTTGAACCATCGGGCAACGCAGCCTGAAACTTCTTTCCATAAGGTGTGGCAATTGTATTGTAAGCTACTGTTCCGGCGCTTTCGCCGGTGGCGTTGTAAGACAGCCCCTGTTCATCCAGCGATAACTTAGCGCCGTGCTGATCGGCCAGCATTCCTTTTTTATCCTTATCCAACACCACCGTTGAACCATCCGCCAATGTGAGAATCGCCCCATCTCCAGCCTGAGGGATGTCTGCCGTCACCGCTACCTCTGGTGTGGCAACCTGTTCTTTCCTGTTGAAAATATACAGGGCAGATGCTACCAGCAGTACGCAGGCTGCAGCCCATCCCCAGCGCAACAGCCGGTTGCTGCGCGACTTCAATTGTACCACAGCGGCAACAGGTTCCGGCACTGGCTTATCCACCGCCAACGTATGTTTCAGTATGCTGTTCCATTGTTCATTAAAAACAACAGGCACCTCCGCTGAAACGTCCAGTTCTTCCATTACATCCAGGAACAATTGCCTGTTTTCTGGCCTTTGCAGGAAGCCTTTCAGTTCCTCCTTTTCCAGGGCACTCAGGCTTCCGGACAGGTGTTGTTCCATCAATCGTTTTGCATACTCTTTTTCCATAAAAAAGGTTAATTCAGCGTTGGGTTGATAGTAAGACCGGTAAAGCGCTTTACCTGTACTTATCGTTGCGCAAAAAAATATTGAAAATATAAAAATGCCGCCATGAGCCATTTGCCGCTCCGGGCAAGGTGTTCCCGGATGGATTGTTGCGCAGCGCTCAGTGCATTGCGTACATAACTTCTTGAAAGGCCAAGCGTTTCG
>CAMLPA010000478.1 GCA_946481605.1 uncultured Flavihumibacter sp.
GCTCCTTATGACAATACCAATGCTGGTATTTGCATTCATCGCACGGTCGGTAAAAAGAAAGTAAATCATATCTGTATATTTTCGGAAAACGATAAACTGTTACTGAGCAAAGAAAATAGATTCGTATTTCATTACTACACGCACCATTACCAAAAAAGGACGGTAAGCGTTACACTATTTGTTTTAACTATGCTTACCTGAAATTGGAGGCGGATTGGTTTGCGGTGGTGAAAGAGAAGAGGGCGGTGGTGCCGGGTGCCTCCTATGTGCAAGCGTCCGATTGGATGCTTCACAATGAAAGCCCGCCGTGTGAGGCCTTTCCGACGGCAATGATCTGATGGAGCGCTCAAGCGATTTGCCTGTTTCTACTCGTTTATAATAATTGATTTCTAAGTGAAACACTTAGAGGCGGGTTAACTGAGCGTTAACCGGTCTTAAATCCTTTTTTGGTTTCGGATAAGCGCTGATCTTTGTTTCAACAAATCCGATATCAAAGAAACCAGATGATCCGTACCGTTTATGTACCCTGAATCCTGACCGTACCTGATCCTATCCGTAGAAAAACCTGAACCGTTCAAACCTGCCGATCCTCTGACCGTGGCGCGAAAGCGTCACGGCGACGGCAACTTCTAAAAGCAAGCATATCGTTTATCATAGGTTAATGGTTAAGTGTTGAAATGCAATCCGGCTCCGGCCGGATTTTTTTATTTTTAGGGTATGCGGGCGTTTCCAAATTTAAAAGGAGGCGAGGTAGCGTTGTTGTACGGGTCCGATCGACGGAAGGCGTTAGGGCGGTTTTGGGTTGGTTAGGGATTTAGTTGCGGGATTTTTTGGGTTTAGCCGGAATGGGTGGTGGCGGAGGAGGTGGAGGGGCAGGTTCGTTTGTTTGAACTGCTTCGAGCCGGACATCGGATATTTTCAGTTCGGTGGTGTCGAACGGGCTCATCTTGAACGGTGGATCTTTTTGTTTTTCAGTGATGTTGCTTGTGGTGATGGTTCCGAAGGCTATGATTTTCCAGGTGCCGTTGTACAGCACGGCGTTGCGGACAGGGATCAGGTATTGGGTGTTTCCGGCTTGCAGGATCAGGTTGCCAGCGCAGCCGGTGAGCAAGCTTTCGGGGGTGCGTATAATCTTGTAGGTATGGGTGAGGTACTGGAGTTTAGTGTCTTTCGGGAGGCGTGACAGGAGGCTGTCGTTGATATGGGTGTTGAGGTAATGGGTGTAAAGGATGCTGTCTTCGCGCATCTTTGTAGAGTCGAAGCTGAAGGGGTACTCGCCGATGAATCCTTTGACGAGCGTGTTTGTCGCGGTATAGAAGTCGGTGGTGCTGAGCATGGTGGCGAGGATCGCAGGGTTGTTACGCTGGTCGATGTGTTTGGCGAGCTGTTGGAAGAGGTTGTCGGGTAGTTCCTGGGCCTGGAGTATGCTGGCGGTGATTAGGGCTATCGCGAGTAGGGATTTTTTCATGAGCGGGGTTTAAGGTAATTAAGTTAAGTTGTGTGTTGATCCGAAAGGATTATTGCTGCGAAAAATGCTTTTTCCATATTTCCGTTTCTGTGACTATGCCTGAGGCGTGGATGTGTATTTTGTAACGGATGGAATCTCCCTGGTATTTTTCAATGTCGTCGTCGCTACCAGCGGGGTCGGGTTCGACGCGGTCGATGTCTGATTCGACGTGCAGTGTTTCAAAGTCGTTGGGGCCGGTTTTCCGGCCGCTGGCGTGGTAAGTCCAGCCCGCATCGCCGCAGTTGGCGGCAAGGAGGCACCTGCCCATTCTTTCTCCGTTTTTGTTGAAGGTATAATAATAGACGAGATCGCAGTAGCTGCTTTCGTCCTGGGTGAGGATGGTGAGGCCGATCAGGCTGTCGGGCCTGTTGTGCCAGGCGTGAAGGTAGTCGCGGTCGTAGCCCGCGCCGGAGAATACACGGTTTTCTTCGCGGAGCAGGAGGCGGAAGCCGGCGCTGTCGAGTTCAGTATAGTGACCGGGTCTGGTGTCGAAATTGAAGGTGTCAGTGATGAAAAGGGTGAGGTCCTGGTTGAGGTCCTGGTACTTGAAATCTTTTTTGAGGGCGAGTAGGCTGTCGTAGCGGGTAGCGGTTTTCGTGGATGGAGTGTTAGTGGTACAGGCCGCTAAAATAGCTATCAGAAGGGTTGTTAGGATAAGTCGGATAAGGTCGGTGGTTTGTCGCATCGGGAGGGTATATGTGGGCGAAAGTAGCAAGAATTTTAATTCGTGCTATAATGGGTTAGTAAACACGCAGTAACTAAAACCGTGTACCATTTCGTACAAGAATTTCTGAACCTTCGGCGAGAAGCGTTGAGGCTGGCATGGCATGGGTAAGGAACTTGAATCGCTCCCCATAGATGGCTTCAAAATCCGCATTGACGTGGTGTTGCCGGACAGGGTAGGTGAGCCATTTCGGGTGTTCCACACCGTACTGGGAGGTTTGGTGGTCCGATAAACGGGTGTAGCCCCAATAATGTTCCGTAATAAATTCGTCCAGGCTGCCCTCTTGTACAGTAAGCGCCATGTTTTGTGCTACTACCGATAGGGTGTGCCAGTCCTTTTTCTTCCAGGAATAACTGACTTCCAAATCCTGCCCGTCTGTGGTCCAGGAATGTCGCATCGGCATGGTTTCGTAATGCTCTCCATAAATGGTATTGGCAACGAGTGTCAGGGCTGGTCTTGGGACTATTTCCTTGATGAATACAACGCCTCTTCTCCAGCCGTCATGGGATTTGTGGCGGACATAAAAGCGGAGGTTCACCTCCTCGAAATTTTTGTGGAAAGGGATCGGGAAGCCTTTCAGCCGGGTGTTTTTGAACATAAAACCCACGAGGCTGATAAAGTGTGTTCCCTGCCAGGTGTCGAGTTCCGTGCCGTTTGGGAGGAATGGCTTCAGTAGGGCAGGATCCACGGTGTAATTCAGCATGGCCAGTTTGCGCCATTCAGCCCGGAGGAATACAGGGGTTGGCTTAATTATGGAAATATCTTGGGTGATCGTCTCCACCGTCTCTGCCTGTGACCATTTCATCTCGCTTGGGTTTTGCAGGTAGAAGATAGTGCGCGCCAGTGAATGGAGCATGTGTTTTTTTATGCGGGCAGCGGTACAAATTGGTTATATAGACTGGATAACCTCAAAAGCGGCCAAGCCTGTCAGCAGTATTCCAATTGCAATAAGTGAATACAGAATAATATCATTTGTACCTGATTTCAGGATGAAGTCTTCAGGCTTCGACGGGTCGTAAAGAATATTCACTTTCTGCCCTTTTCTGAAACTGTTTAACGAAACTCCAATTTCATATTTTTGGGTGATCCATTCGTTTTTCGCCGTAACAAATCGTATTACCGGATATTGGTGGCGGTTACTTGAAGAAACACGCTCAATCAGGTCGAAAACAATTCCTTCTGCGGGAAGCCCGGTTTTCTTTATTCGTTCATGTTTAGAGAATAACCTGAGCGGAATCGCAATGAGTCCGATGCCGATCGC
>CAMLPA010000479.1 GCA_946481605.1 uncultured Flavihumibacter sp.
CACAACCGGGTGCAGGGGCTCCAGGAGATGTCGGGGCTTATCCAGGGACTTTGTCCGGACCTCAGTATTTCTTATGCGCACGGACAAATGGAAGGGCACGAACTGGAAGAGAAAATCCTTGATTTTATTGATAAGAAATACGATGTGCTGGTATGTACCAATATCGTGGAGAGCGGTGTGGACATTTCCAATGTGAACACCATCATCATCAACAACGCGCACCATTTCGGATTAAGTGATCTGCACCAACTGCGCGGACGTGTGGGCCGGAGCAACCGGAAAGCATTCTGTTACCTGTTGGCGCCACCCATGAGTACTTTGCCCACAGATTCCCGCAAACGCCTGCAAACACTGGAACAGCACAGCGAACTGGGCAGCGGTTTCCAGATTGCCATGCGCGACCTTGATATCCGTGGCGCGGGCAACCTGCTCGGCGGAGAACAGACCGGGTTCATGGCCGAGATCGGATTCGAAATGTACCAGAAAGTACTGGACGAAGCCATCAAAGAACTGAAACGCACCGAGTTCCGCGATCTGTTCAAAGAAGAGATTTCCCGCCAGGAAGATTATGTACAGGATTGCTCCATTGATACCGACCTCGAAATTCTCATCCCCGACGATTACGTGGAGAGCATCGCTGAAAGGTTATCCCTCTACAGCCGCCTCGACAACTGCGACACAGAAGAGGAACTGACTGCATTCCACCATGAAATGAATGACCGCTTCGGGCCCATACCGCATCAGGTGGAAGACCTGTTTACCACGGTCCGTTGCCGGAAGATAGCTGTGGAACTAGGTTTCGAGAAGCTCACGTTGAAAGACGATGTACTGCGATGTTACTTCGTGAACAAGCCCGACTCTCCTTATTTTGAATCTGAGACATTCAACAAACTGCTGGACTTCATCCAGCGCGGTACCAACAAGGCCAAACTCAAACAAACAGGGAAACACTTTTTTCTGGTGGTAGAACCGATGAAGTCTATGGAAGACGTGTTCCGTTTCCTGGACCTTGCGAAGCGTTCGATGCACTGATTTTCGCCTGTTTTTTCCTTCTATTTATGATGTTGCCGGTAAAGGCGATGAGCAGTGCCAGAATGGGAACGCCCCAAACCAGTGCAGCCCAGCGAAAGGTCTTTTTTACTTCTTTTGCTGAAGCGTCCATCAGTGCCAGACGTTCTGTAATGAATGCTTTTTTCTCCGGTGCATATTGTAATGCTGCTTCATAGAATGGTTTAGCGGTGGAACGGGTATTCGTTTTGGCCACGAGATCTGCGAAAGCGACGAGTAATTCTGCGGTAATAGCATCAGGGGAAGGGAAGATGGCCGTGCGCAAATGCAGTTGCCAGGCCAGTTGCAGCATTAGCGTATCTGTATTTGCGGCGGTAGTTTTTTTAGGATCGTTCAGCCACTGGTCAAAAGGGGTGTTGCCATTGAATGAAAGCCCCTCATTGTTTCCTTCGAGCAAGTCGATGCGCAGTTGCCCGCTGCCGAACCAGGCACCGGGAAAAAGGGCATAACTATGTTTAGCCAACTGAAGCGCCTTTTTTTTATCTCCTTTTTGCTCATAGATCAGCGATAAGTTCGCGGCCAGGTTGGATTCTTCCGGGTGATTTGCATAAAGGTTTTCCAAAGTAGCGACTGCTGTGGTATCTCCCAGAATATAGTTGCAGAAAGCGAGATCGGCCTGGAAGCGGAAATCATTTTCGGGATGCCCTTCTGCGAGGAGCTTTTGTTTGAAGGCAACAAAGTAACTTTTATCTTTTACTGACCAGAACGCAGGTTTCCCGGAAGTATCCGGAAGCATTTTGGAAAGATCGGGGGCTGTACCCGCAAAAGGGAAATTCCTGTCATAATAAAAATGAGCGGAGGCGCTGCCGGAGAGAAGGAGGAGGAAGAAGGAAAGAAGTAATAGTCTGCCTTTAAAGTGAAAGGGCAGATTGGCCGGCATTGAAATCTTCTTATGAGTAGGGAGAAACAGGCTATGCATGAATTCCGGAGATTTCCGGCAAATGTAGGGTGAAAAAAAATCCCGCCGGTTGGCGGGACTTTTTTCTTACCATCCTTGTTTGGCATTACCGGCCTTAATAGCGGCCAGTGCTTTTGCCTCGCCCAGCATGGTGGTGAGTTTATTTCCTTTACCATCATGGCCCTGTGCCATATAGCCACCGCGTGAGGTTTTGGTAACTACCGCATCCTGCATGGGTACGTCCTTTTCCTTAGTTTTCACGCAATAAGCTGTAATGATGTCGTTGTTGCTCATGTTGCTCGAGATTATTGGTTCTTAAATGGTACAATCCTGTTGCAAGCATAACAGGCATTGTTGTTAATGCGTTAAAGGTAGGGTTTATACGTCAATTTTTGCGTACTTGGCGTGTGTCTCAATAAATTCCCTCCGCGGAGCCACTTCGTCGCCCATCAGCATACTGAATACCATGTCGGCTTCGGCAGCGCTTTCGATGGTCACGCGCTTCAGCGTTCTGGAGGTTGGGTTCATGGTAGTTTCCCACAATTGTTCAGCGTTCATTTCTCCTAAACCCTTGTATCGCTGTATGTTAACAGAATCTTCTTTGCCACCACCGAGTTTTTCCACCAGTGCTTTACGTTGCTCTTCGTTCCAGGCATACACCTGTTCTTTGCCTTTTTTCACGAGGTAAAGCGGGGGTTGGGCGATGTAAACGTACCCGTTCAGCACCAGTTCCTTCATATACCTGAAAATAAAGGTCAGAATCAAGGTAGCGATGTGCGATCCGTCCACATCGGCATCCGTCATGATGATCAGCTTGTGGTAACGGAGTTTAACCAGGTTCAGCGCCTTGGGGTCTTCAGGTGTTCCTACGGTAACACCCAGGGCTGTGTACATATTCCTGATTTCTTCGTTCTCTAAAATCTTGTGTTCCAAAGCTTTTTCTACGTTCAGGATTTTACCCCTGAGTGGGAGGATAGCCTGGTAACTCCGGTCGCGGCCTTGTTTGGCGGTACCACCGGCCGAGTCTCCTTCGACGAGGTACAGTTCGCATCTTTCCGGATCCCTTTCGGAGCAGTCGGCCAGTTTACCGGGTAGCCCTCCTCCGCTGAGGACGGTTTTCCTTTGCACCAGTTCACGTGCTTTTTTAGCGGCTACCCTTGCCTGTGCCGCGAGGATCACTTTGGAAATAACGTTCTTCGCTTCCTTGGGATTCTCTTCCAGGTAGGCATCCAGAACGCGGGCAACCGTGGTTTCCACGATACCGCTCACTTCGCTGTTGCCCAGTTTGGTTTTGGTCTGCCCTTCAAATTGGGGTTCCGGTACTTTCACGGAGATGATGGCGCTGAGTCCCTCGCGGAAATCATCACCTTCCACTTCCACTTTGGCTTTCTCGAAAAGGCCTTGTTTCTCACCGTAGTTTTTGAACACACGGGTAAGCGCTCTTCTGAAGCCGGTTACGTGTGTACCACCTTCTATCGTATTGATATTGTTGACGTAGGAGAAGATATGTTCTTTAAAGTCGTT
>CAMLPA010000480.1 GCA_946481605.1 uncultured Flavihumibacter sp.
TACGATCAGGAATACCGTCATCATGGTCTTTGATTTGAGGTTAGATGTTTTCGAAAAAGCTGATGCATTTGAAGAGAAGCCAGAAGCCCAGCAAACACACTATGAAGAGAACTACTGTGAGCATAAGGTGATTTTTAGTGCGATTGAATGATCTGCCGGATATAGATGGAGAAAAGCACAATGGGCATCCCGGCTTTTACGATGCGCCATTCGGTTCGGTTGCATTGCGCCTGCAGCATGGAGAAAGAATAGACGTAGGTGTTTTCCACAGCATTTTTCAGGGCCGAATTTCCACGGGCATGGATTCTTTCTGCCAGCCGCATACATTTGCTGACCTGGGCGAAATTTCTTTTGCGGATCATTTCGCGGGTGTGGTGGAGCAACAAGTGCATTGCCTGGTGCGCATTGCCCAGAATGGATACATGTGAAAGTTCTTTTTTCAGTTCGGGAAACTCATCGGCCAGTTCGGCCACCGCTTCATATTGGTTCATATATTTTGATTTACACAGCGTATCAGCCAAACGGCATACCTGTTTGGCAGGCTGAAACCTGTTGTTTTCTGTAAATCAATCCTGGTGTGGGTTTGAAGGCGTTTATGTTTTAATTTCCATTATTCTGGCAAAAGAAAAACCCTCTCAAAATGAGAGGGTTTTATCAAAATGATGCGGTTGGTTTATATTTTGTATTCTTCAATTTTACGGTAGAGCGTGGCGGTTCCGATGTTGAGCAGTCGGGCGGCTTCGGTTTTGTTGTTGCCCGTATATTGTAATACGCGCAGGATATGTAGTTTTTCAACGCTGGCCAGGTCGAAGGCAGACAAAGTTCCTCCCGCCGGGGCGTTGAACCGGATGTCTTCCGGGAGTTCCGCTTCGGTAAGGGAATCCGTTCCGGCCATGAGCACCGCTCTTTCCACGACGTTCCTGAGTTCCCTGATGTTGCCTCTCCAGGGATGCTGTTGCATTTTTTCCAGGAATGCCTCACTGACGGAGGGTGTTTTGCGGTTGAGTTTTGCGGCGAAGAGGGCTACAAAATGTTTGGTGAGTGCGGGAATATCTTTTTTCCTTTCCCGGAGGGGTGGGAGATGGATAGAAAAAACGTGCAGGCGGTAGAACAAATCTTCGCGGAATTGCCCTTTACCTACTTCTTCTTTCAGGTCCCTGTTGGTGGCCGCGATGATGCGCACGTTCACTTTGGAGGGTTTGGTGTCGCCGATTTTCAGGAATTCACCGGCTTCCAGTACGCGAAGGAGTTTGCTTTGAAGATCGGTGGGCATTTCCCCGATTTCGTCGAGAAACAGCGTGCCGGTATCGGCTTCTTCAAAAAGTCCTTTTTTATCCCGCAACGCATTGGTGAAAGCGCCTGCACGGTAGCCGAAGAGTTCGCTTTCCAGCAATTCCTTGCTGAAGGCGCTGCAATTGAGTGCCACAAAGGGTTTGGTGTTGCGCTTGCTTTGGTGATGGATGGCTTGCGCGAATACTTCCTTTCCCGTCCCGGTTTCACCGAGCAACAACACGGTGGCGTCTGAAGCGGCCACACGTTTGGCCTGGTCGATGGCGGATTGAATGGAAGGCGCCTGACCCAGGATGCTGTCGAAACTGTATTTTTTACCTACCTGCTTTTCCAGTTTTTCAATGCGTTTCTTTAAATCGGCCTTTTCCATGGCCCGGTTGAGGAGTGGAATGATCCTGTTGTTGTCGTCTCCTTTTACGAGGTAATCGAAGGCACCGTTTTTTATGGCCTGCACACCATCAGGGATATTCCCGTAGGCAGTGAGGAGGATCACTTCTGCTGAAGGGTGTTTTTCTTTCAGTTCCACGGTGAAATCCACCCCGCTTCCATCGGGTAATTTCACATCACATAAAATGATGTCCGCAGCCGTTCGCTCCAGTATTTTTCCTGCCTGTTTCAATGTGTCGGCTTCCAGTACTTCAAATCCCTCCAGCGTGATGATGCGCTTCAGCAAACTGCGTAGTTTCGCTTCATCATCCACCAGTAATATCGTTCCGGCCATGGGTGTTGTATATTTTTCAAAGCTAGTAATTTACTGTTCAGCGGGATGGTATAAGTGTAATTTTCTTACATTCGCAATATGTCTGAAGCAATCTTATACCTGAAAAAGGCCAATATATACCAGGGGAAATCACTGATCCTGGAAGATGTGAATATTTCGATCGGTCGTGGAGAATTCGTGTACCTCGTTGGGAAAACCGGATCCGGTAAATCTTCTTTGCTGAAAACGCTGTATGGCGACCTCACGCTTAAAGAAGGAGAGGGCCAGGTAGTGGGTTTCGATCTCCGGAAAATGGACTGGAAAAAAGTGCCCTTCCTTCGCAGGAACCTGGGCGTGGTATTCCAGGATTTCCAGTTGCTCACCGACCGTAACGTGAACGATAACCTGAAGTTCGTGCTGCGCGCCACCGGCTGGACCGACGATAAAC
The DNA here is from genome assembly GCA_946481605.1 of uncultured Flavihumibacter sp. Next base: position 2,439 of record CAMLPA010000480.1, read on the forward strand.
TGATGAACGAAAAGATCGCCGATGTGCTCGATAAAGTGGGCCTCAAATCGAAAGGATTTAAAATGCCCTTCGAAATGAGTGGCGGAGAACAACAAAGGGTGGACATCGCCCGCGCGCTCCTCAACTCCCCAAAACTTATTCTTGCCGATGAACCTACCGGAAACCTTGATCCTGAAACTTCCGACGAAATTATGCAACTGCTTTTCCATATCGCAAAAGATTATGGAACGGCGATTATTATGGCCACGCACGATTATATGGTGATCAACAAGTACCCGGCGAGGACGTTGCGCACCGAACGCGGTAAGGTAATCGACAATGCATCCATCACCATGTTATGATCTCGGTTTGCATCCCCGTGTTCAACAGGGATATCACCGGGCTGGTTGAAAAACTACGTCCAGGTTTACAGGCTGCGGCCGTACCCATTGAATTGTTGGTGGCAGATGATGCAAGTTCCGATAAGGATATAGTTGCGAAAAACGAGGCGGCAGTGCATGGCGTGGGTGGTGTATTCATTCGTTACGCGGAAAACCTGGGCAGAAGCCAGATCCGGAAGGCAATCGCCCGAAAAGCAGCATACCCTTTTCTTCTTTTTATAGACGCAGATTGCATGCTGCAAAAAGAGGATTTCATTGGCATATACCTTAAATACCTTCCCGCTGATGTTGTTTGTGGTGGCTTACTGTATGAGGCGATGCCCGAAAAACCGGCATTACAACTGCACTGGAAATACGGCACACAAAGAGAGGTTCCGGCTGCAAGCAATGCTTTACTGACTTCCAATTTTTGTATCCGGAAAGAACTGATGATGCAGGTGCCAGACCTTCAACTTCCCAAAGGTTACGGGCATGAAGACAGCTGGATGGAAGCCTGGCTGCGTTCAAAACGGGCTGGTTTTCATTTTATAAATAATCCGGTTTACCACCTCGGACTGAAAGATGCCGATACTTTTTTACGGCACCAGGAAGATGCGGTGGGGAACCTGCTCTACATGTATCGGCAAAAGAACGAAGCAGCCGCGTTTCTTTTCAAAAACTCTTCTCTATTGA
>CAMLPA010000481.1 GCA_946481605.1 uncultured Flavihumibacter sp.
TATGAAGGTACTTCTGAAGTACAGCGCATCGTGATCTCCAGGGGAATTCTCCAGTAATGTTGAGGAAGGTTTTAAGTGGTATGGTAAATGTTGGGATGAACGGATAAGGTTGAAAACAGGGATGCTTTATCTTTACAATGTTGTCGTGTAACACTAAATTGCAATGCCAACCTGTACTGCACCACTTAAAACCTAAAATCAACATCGTTAATGGGCATCAATCTCGTTCAATACAGGCATCTTTTTCAAACGCTTCCGTCAGATGTTACGCTGGTGGCGGTTTCCAAGCTGAAACCCGCCTCCGATATTCTCGCGCTTTACAATGAAGGCCACCGCGATTTCGGGGAAAATTATGTACAGGAATTGACGGATAAACAGGCCCAGTTACCTAAAGACATCAACTGGCATTTCATAGGGCATCTGCAATCCAATAAAGTAAAATACATAGCGCCATTTGTAAGTCTGATCCACGGTGTGGACAGCTTGAAATTGCTGGCAGAAGTGAACAAACAGGCCATTAAAAACAAAAAGATCATCCCCGTATTGTTACAGGTGCATATTGCGAAGGAAGAAACCAAGTTCGGACTGGATGCGGCGGAACTGGAGCAATTGATGGATGAAGTGCAGCGGCAGCCGGAAATGTGGACGGGCATCCGGCTCTCCGGTTTAATGGGAATGGCCTCTTTTACGGAAGATACCAGTCAGGTGAAAACGGAGTTCGATACACTGGCTGCGCTCTTCGAAAAATACAGGTCCATTCAAACTGATAGCATCTCATTCCGTCACCTTTCGATGGGGATGAGCAACGATTATGAACTGGCTATTTCCTGCGGCAGCAATATGATACGCATCGGTAGCATGTTATTCGGCGTCAGGAGTTGATGCCATCAGCGGTACTCTCCGAAAACTTCCCGCAGCACACCGGCGATCTCACCCAGGGTGCAATGTGCTTCAACCGCAGCAATAACCAGTGGCATCAGGTTGTTGCCATCGGCGGCCGCAGTGCGTATGGCCTCCAGACAATCAGTTGCAGTTTGTGCAACTCTTTTTTCTTTTAGCTTTGCTATTCTCTCTGATTGAACGGTTCGGATTGTTTCATCAATTTTCATGACCGGGATAGCTGCCTCATCTTCCACCCGGAACTTGTTCATGCCCACAATCACCTGCTCGCCGCTTTCAATTCTTTTCTGGTATTCGTAAGCACTGGCGGCGATTTCCTGTTGCATGAACCCGTCTTCAATAGCTTTTACACTTCCGCCCATTTCATCAATAGTAGCCATCAGTTCCAGCGCCTTTTGTTCAATAGCATTGGTCATGGCTTCCACATAATAACTGCCTGCCAGCGGATCGGCGGTATCGGCAGCGCCACTTTCGTACGCGACAATCTGTTGGGTGCGTAAGGCGATGCGTGCTGCTTCTTCGGTGGGCAAACTGAGGGCTTCATCGTATCCGTTCGTATGTAAACTTTGTGTACCGCCCAATACAGCCGCCAGGGTTTGAATGGTGACCCTGCTGATGTTGTTCAGCGGTTGCTGCGCCGTAAGGGTGCTGCCACCCGTTTGTGTGTGGAAACGCAGCATCATGGCTTTTTCGTCAGTAGCGCCCAACTGCTTCATCATATTGGCCCATATTCTCCTCGCGGCCCTGAACTTGGCCACTTCTTCCAGCATATTGTTGTGCGCGTTGAAAAAGAACGAAAGTCTTTTTCCGAAAACATTGATGTCAAGTCCTTTTTCCAGCGCCGATTGCACGTAGGCCTTACCGTTACTTAAGGTGAAAGCAATTTCCTGTACCGCTGTACTGCCCGCTTCCCTGATATGATACCCGGAAATGGAAATGGTGTTCCATTTTGGGAGTTCTTTACTGCACCACTCAAATATATCGGTGATGATGCGCATAGATGGCCGTGGGGGATAGATGTAGGTTCCTCTTGCCGCGTATTCTTTCAGGATATCGTTCTGGATCGTGCCGGTGAGTTTGGAGAGATCGGCACCTTGTTGTTTGGCCAGCGCCACATACATAGCCAGCAGGATAAAGCCCGTGGCGTTGATCGTCATGGAAGTGGAAACGTCTTCCAGTTTAATGTTGTGGAACAACCGTTCCATATCTTCCAGCGAATCGATGGCCACACCTACTTTCCCCACTTCTCCTTCCGAAAGCGGGTGATCGCTGTCGTAACCGATCTGGGTGGGGAGGTCGAACGCCACGCTCAGGCCCATTACACCCTGTGAAAGCAGGTAGTGGTACCGTTTGTTGCTTTCTTCCGCAGTTGAAAAGCCGGCATACTGGCGCATGGTCCAGAGGCGGCCACGGTACATATCGGGTTGGATACCCCTCGTATAGGGGAACTCACCCGGTGGAGGCGGAGGTGCGGATGGAATGTCGTTGGATGTATAAATGGTTCTTACCTCGATCCCTGAAGAGGTTTCAAGCGGTGTATTTTTCATTTGGCAGGCAGTTTAGGTAAAATAGATTTACATCAGTTTCTTGGCTTCAAAACTGAGTGCTTCGGCAACAACATTGTGCAGGGACGCACCAGGCGTATTCGCCAGCAATTCCAGTAAATGGCGGTTGAGTTCCTGGGCGGAAGCCTCCGCTGGCATAAAGCCCGCCACTTTGTTGATGATCATGATGTTCTGCTCTTTAAAGCTGGAGAGCGCATGCCATGCTTCAGGGCTCACATAAATCTGCTGGGTGATATTATGATCGTACTCCTGGCGGATGGTATGCACAAGTATCTGCTGCATTTCGGCCGCGGAAATATCGGCCCTGCCCACACGTTGTATCAGGTTGGGAAGCGCAATACGTTCGGCCAGTAAAATCAATCTTTCATAAGCCTGAAGCCGCAGCGGAAGTACCTGGTATGGTTCCTGTTGCGGAGCAGGTGGCTGTGCCGCTTTTCTGCGTTCTTTCCAGAAAAGATAAGCAAGTATTCCACTGAGGAGTGCGGCGACCGCAACCGCCCAAAGCATGGCCTGATCTGAGATATACAGCAATGTAACTGTCATGTTAATGTCCGTTCTTTTTTCAAAAATAAGGGAAAGTAAGCACGCTTTATTTTTGTTGTATATTTGTACAAACAAATGTCAGAATGGAAGCAATGGTATCAATACCCGTAAGCCTTACGGCCAATGCGGTAGAAGAAATAAAAAGACTGATGAACGAACCCGGTTTTGACGCCACACAGCAATTAAGAGTCGGTGTGAAAGGAGGCGGTTGTTCAGGCATGACCTACGTGCTCGGCTTCGACCAAACCATGGATGGTGATGAAAGTTTTGAGATAGAAGGTATTCCATGCATCATGAACAAATCGCACCAGATGTACCTTTTTGGTATGCAGGTGGACTGGCAGGATGGTCTGAACGCAAGAGGGTTCACATTTACCAATCCGAACGCGAGCAAAACCTGTGGTTGCGGAACGTCCTTCTCTGTTTAGGAACCCACGTTGAAGCGATAGCCTATTCCGTGAATGGTCTCCAGTTGAAGGGT
>CAMLPA010000482.1 GCA_946481605.1 uncultured Flavihumibacter sp.
TACCTTCCATGGTTTCCCGCACCAGTTGCATGCGCCAGCGGTTGTCGTTTACCGCGAACTCCACGAATACGAGGTCAGGCTGGTGATCGGTCACGTGCTGTTTCAAACGGCAGGTGCCAAAATCGGAGCCGGTGCCACTTACCGCCGCCATTACTTGCTGGAACGTGGTTTTAGGGTATTGGTCCATCAGCTTTTCAATAATCTGATCACGATACCCACCACCCGCGCGGGTGATGCTTCCCCCAAGAAAGGCGATCTTAATTGGTTTACCTGAATTTAATTTAGAGAAGAAATTCGGCAACCCGCCCCTCGGCGTGAACGCTTTTGCCGGCAGCAAAGAATCCGGCTGCGCCGGTTGTATCAACTTCGCCATGGTCAGTGCTCGGAACCAGTTCTCCGCGATGATCCGCGCACCCTCTCGGTTGGGATGTACTTTATCTGAAACGGCATGAATGCTCCAGTTCCAGTTGTTGCGCTGGTCCACATATACCACCGATGGATCTTTCAACGAATCCACCATATTGCGCAAAGCGTCATCCAGCGCAGGAATGTATTCATACTTGGGCAATTTCCCCGCGGTAACCACGCCGGCCACGAATACCTTCGCGGATGGATTTATCCTTTTGATGGTAGTTATAATGGTACGGTGCGCGTTCAATATACCCGCCACCGGTTTTTCTTCCGCGAAATGATTGTGCCCGCTGTGCAAGAGTACCAGCTTTGCCGGATAAGCCCTGTAAATACTATCGATTTTATTGGCAATAAACTCTGCAGTCATACCACTGAATGCCGCGTGGCGTAAGGTATCTCCCGACTGCATGCTTGTTCTGGGACCAACGAAATGCGGATGATAACCAGACTGTTTCAGCAATGAATCTAAAGTGAAGAGATAGGAAAAGAAACCGGGGCCACCTTCTGTAATGGAATCGCCCAGTCCTAGTATTTCCAGGTCCTGTTTCTTTTCTTTGCTTTGTTGTGCCAGCCTGGAAGCGCATCCGGCAATCAGCATAGCACAAACAATAAACAGGTAATTATAACGTGTATTTATCCGCATGTTTTTTTCAATGGTTGATGGTTTTAACAGGAAACCGAAGTTCGCTGCCATCCTGTTTTATCGCGATTATTTCAAAATCTACAGTATCACTACTATTTTTCAAAGGGAGATCGAATTCAAAAGGATAGTTTTCATCCCTTAACGAATACCATGATGATGCCCCATTGATCCGGTAACGGAACGTGCACGCTTTCCAATCTTTTTCTGTTTTGTTGGCATACACATAACATACTGCGGTACTGGCGTTGGTTTGAATAACCATAGCAGTTGCGGTGGCCGAGGTATCTGTTAGCGCATGGTAGCGCAGGAACCTGTTCTTACTGATTGACCGCTGCTCCGGAAGTTGTTTTTCCAAAGGCGCCATTCCTTTGAGTTGAACACAAAGGATGCCACCAGCCGGAATGGTAATGGATAGTTTACCATTCTTTATTTTTCCTTCGGTAATCTTTCCATCCATATCGTGCAGGAGGATGGTATATTCCTGGTCCATATTCCAGGGAATCACTTCACGGTTCAGAAAAATACTTTCAGTTACCGCTTTGCGGGAAGTATTGGCGAACGCCAGGAACAGGTCGGTTTCATTGTATCCCATGATATAATTGAAGGCGATCCCATCGGAGCGGATGGCGTTGGAAGGCATCCAGAGTTGTACATTCCGGTTGCCCATTACCGTTCCTTTCTTCGCACCATACACCTGGCTGGTGAGGAAAGCATATCCCGGCGCGTAGGTACCGGGGAAATCGATTTTTCCTTTAGAACGGTAATAGAAATCGGATACGAGAAAGTCCATCAGCAACGTGAGATGCGGCCATACATGGTTGTAAAAGATGGCATTGTATTTCACGTCTGCAAAAGGGTGCATGGGATAATCCTGCCGCTGGTACACATCGGTATGCAGTGAAGTGAAGTAGTATCCTGGGAAATTGCTGTAGCGCCCGATAATGGCGTTGTAGGCGGCATCCCGGAGCAATGTATCGCCTGAACAGTGCGCGAGGCGCAGCAACCAGGCTGCGTGGTGCGCAAGCATGACCGGCCCGAAGGCGTAGGTATTGGGCGCTTCGGGAATAAGGCCATTCAAAGAGGTTTCCCAGGCAGGAACTGTTTGTTCGGGGACATAACTGGTAACCTCCATCGGTACGAATGGTGCGCCTTCCAATGCACTCACCCTTCTTCCCGGGAATATGCCTTCCACTCTTCCACCTTTGTTCACCACGATGTTTTCTGCCGGCGGAGCCGGGTTGCTCCTGGTCCAGAGCAGTAACTGTTTCGCTCCTGTAACGGCAGCTTTTAAATACAACGAGTCTTTTGTTTCCTGGAAAAGTTCAAAAAGATCGTAGATCCGGAGTCCGTAATCTGTGGTAAAACCCGCGCCCCTGTCCCGCAAACCGGGGGAATCAAAAAAAGTATGTGAATAGTTATCGTACACCTGCCGGAGGTAATCCTTCGCGCCATCAACCGATTTGCGCAAGTCTTCGTTGTTCCGGTGTAGCCTGAACCTGGCCAGGTAATCCTGCCAGCTTCCGCCACCTGTTTGGGTACTCATGTTCAGTTGCCTGCTTTTCCCGAAGAGCCGGTTGGCTTCCAAAGCAAATGCGGGCGTGTAACCATGGGTGAGTTCATGGAGGGCCGACAACTCCCCGATGTCCACGCATGGCCCGTTGAGCAGGTGCGAAGGAACCTGGCTCTGGTGCGCAGAATCGCTGGTGCTGAAAAGGAATTTCTCCCTGCTCATGACGTATTCAATCATCGGAATGGCCCGCCGGCGAAGGATTTCATCGTTCCCGGTAATCATGGCCAGACTCAGCGGATGCAAAGCAGAAACATTCTTTACGGTACCCGGCACATCAAACTGGTAATCGGAAGCTTTCAGTTCCGCGTTCCAGCCACTGTACACATCATTCATCGCGAAGTTCAGCATGTTTTCAAAAGTCTGGTTGAGGGAAGTACGCGCATTCTGCCGTTCCGAACGGTAGTCGAATACCGTTGACAGCAAATGCGTTGTTCCCGCTTGCCAGTCGCCGGGGTGCAGCACGTACACCAACGCGATCCGGAACTTCTCTCCTGCTTTCAAGGCCGCCAGCTCCGTTCCGGGCAAAGGTGCATATATTGTAGGCTGCGCCTTCCCCTCCGGGTTACGGACCGCCATTCCAAAAAGACTGTTTCCCTTAGGACCATCTTCCGGGAATACCGACCAGAACGCATTGCTCTTTTTGCCTGCATTGTTCCATTGTGCACTCCGTGCATAACGGTATGGGATATCCGATAACAATACGGCCAATCCCTCGGTGTATCCGTTATGGTTCGTGAAAACGGCGGCAGTATTGGCATACGCTTCTTCCGTAAGCGCGAACCTGGAGGGGAAACGCTTCCAGCTCCAGGTGAGCGGCTGGTACACAAAATCAATGGCGGAAGAATCTACTTTGGGCAT
>CAMLPA010000483.1 GCA_946481605.1 uncultured Flavihumibacter sp.
AAGTTTGCCGCAGAACAGGAAAAGCAAAAGATCAACCAACTGATAGAGGCTGAACGCCGGGAAGCGGAGCGCCAGCGGGCTTTTGACCAGGCCAGGATAAAATTTCTCACCAACCTTAGTCATGAGTTCCGGACCCCAATTTCCCTGATCTCCGGGCCGGTACAGTCGTTGCTGGAAGGCGAAACCAATACCAAAAAGATTGGTCAGCTTACCATGGTGAAGCGGAATTCCAGGCGTTTGCTCAACCTCGTAAACCATCTTTTGGATTTCAGAAGGCTGGAAGACAAAGAATCGCACCTGAATCCTGAGCCGGGCAATATCGTTGAATTCGTACAGGAAATCAGCGAATCTTTCAGAGACCTTTCCAATAGAAAAGGCATCGGCTTCCTGCTCACCACCGCGATGGAGGCGTATTACACTCAGTTCGACAAGGATAAAATGGAACGCATCCTGTTCAACCTGTTGAGCAATGCGTTCAAATTCACGCCCAGGGGCGGAACGATCACTGTGCATGTAAAGCAGGGAGAACGTCCGGGAGACGAAGTGTTTATTGAGATTTCAGACAACGGCATTGGCATGTCGGCAGAGGAATCCAGTCGTATATTCGACCGTTTTTTTCAGGCCGAAACACCGCCGGAAATCATGAACCAGGGCAGTGGTATCGGACTTTCGATCGTGAAGGAATATGTTAGGATGCACGAGGGCAATATACAGGTGCAGAGTATGAAAGGCAAAGGCTCCAGTTTCACCCTTATTTTCCCCCTGAAAGAAGTGAAAGTGCCGGAAACCACTGCGGCGCCGGAAACTCAGTTGGCGAACCCGGTTTCGGTTGAAAAAACAGTGGAACCGGCAGGTGATGTTTACGAAGAAGCCGGCGAACGCCTTACCATTCTGCTCATTGAAGACGATGATGATTTCCGTACCTACCTGCGTGGTCACCTGGAAGAAGAATACAGGATCATTGAAGCTGCCGACGGGAAAGAAGGATGGCAGAAAGCGCTTTCAGGCCACCCGAATGTGATCATCAGCGACATCAGCATGCCACACATGAACGGCATTGACCTCAGCAACAAAATCAAATCCGATAAACGCACTGCGCATATTCCCGTGATCCTGCTCACGGCATTGACCGGCGATGCCCACCAGTTGATGGGGTTAAAAACTGGTGCCAGCGACTATCTTTCCAAGCCTTTCAGCGGTGAAGTGCTCAAATTAAAAATACATAACCTCGTGGCGCTGAACGAACAGTTGAAAAAAACCTACAGTAAACGACTGAAGCTGGATGTGCCTGAAACTGCCGTTCAGTCGGAAAACGAAAAACTGCTCATCAAGATCAGGGCGTACATAGAAAAGAACATGTACAACGAGAGTCTTTCAGTGGAACAACTCAGCAAACACCTGTTTATGAGCCGGGCCACGCTCTACAATAAGATACTCGATATGACCGGGGAAACACCGGTGGAGTTCATCCGTTCCGTAAAACTTCAGAAAGCAGTGGAACTCTTGGAGCACAGCGACATGCGGATCGCCGACATTGCTTATTCAGTCGGATTTACCAGTCCCAATTATTTTGCCCGCGCCTTTAAACTGAAGTTCAACATGTCGCCTACAGAATACGCGGCCCAGAAACGCGGAACAACCGGTTAAATGAGCTGTATTTTGACATTTTTACTCATAAATTAGTCATTCGTTCCCATCCGTTCCTGGCATCCGGCATAGATTTGGCCCTGATCCCGCACCTTAAAAATCGTTGCAGGAGAAACAAACCATTGCTTATGCCAAAGCCAGTTTTTCCTGCACAATCCCGATTCATTCCCATCCGCACTACACGGATGCACTTCCCTTGTTTCACCTTAACATGCTAAAATTATAAGAACGAGTACTATGAATTTCAGACAAAAGAATGTACTGTTGATCCTGCTGGCCTGCTTTCCTTTTGGCCTGATCGCACAGGCGCAGAAAAAAAAGAGCAAAGCGGTAACCGACCCGGTTTTTTCCGCTTTCAGTTACAAAGGCAACGATGCTATTTATACTGATAATCCCTTGAAACCGGATGAGTTCTATAATCCTATTCTGCAAGGCTGTTACCCCGATCCCAGTATCACAAAGAAGGGCAACGACTACTACCTCGTCAATTCTTCTTTCTCCATGTTTCCCGGCGTGCCCATTTTTCATTCCAACGACCTCGTGAACTGGAAACAGATCGGGCACGTGCTGGACCGCCGCTCCCAGTTGAAAGTGGACAGCGCGGGGATCTCCGCAGGCATCTATGCGCCGGATATCAAATACAATCCCTATAACGAAACGTTTTATATGATCACCACACAAATCGCTTCCGGTATCGGGAACATGGTGGTGAAAACAAAAGACCCTTTAAAAGGATGGAGCGATCCTTATAAAATCAATGTGGACGGTATCGACCCCTCCATCTTTTTTGACGACAACGGCAAAGCTTATATCACCCACAACGATGCACCAGACAGAGGCAAAACACTCTACAATGGACACCGCGTGATCAAAATCTGGGAATACGATCTTGAAAAAGACCAGGTAATTCCCGGAACGGACAAAATTATTGTGGATGGGGGTGTAGACATCACCCAAAAACCCATCTGGATCGAAGGGCCGCACCTGTACAAAAAGAATGGTAAATATTACCTGATGTGCGCCGAAGGCGGCACCGGCGGCTGGCACAGTGAAGTGATCTTCGTGAGCGACAACCCAATGGGCCCTTACAAACCAGCGCCAAGTAACCCTATCCTTACGCAACGGCATTTTCCTAAAGACAGAAAAGACAAAGTAGACTGGGCCGGACATGCCGACCTGGTGGAAGGTCCCAATGGTAAATACTACGGCGTTTTCCTGGGCATTCGTCCCAACAACCAGGACAGGGTAAACGCGGGAAGGGAAACATTTATGCTGCCCGTAGACTGGTCCGGCGAATTCCCCGTTTTCGAAAACGGACTCATCCCCATGCGTCCCAAACTGAAAGTGCCGAAAGGAACGGAAAGGAAATGGGAGCAGGGCGGTTATTTCCAGAACGGCAATTTTACCTTTAACGAAGATTTCTCCAAAGATATCCTCGATTTCCGGTGGATCGGCGTGAGAGGTCCCCGCGAGGAATTCATCGCCAAAACGAAGGATGGCCTGCTCATCAAGCCTTCTGAAAGGAACATCAAATCAAATAAAGTAACCTCCACACTTTTTCACCGCCAGCAGCACAATGCTTTCGAAGCGGCTTTCACGCTCAAATACACGCCCCGTTCCGCAAATGATATGGCCGGACTGGTTTGTTACCAGAGCGAAAGGTTCAACTATGTATTCGGCATCACCCGTAAGGGCACCGAAGACTTCCTCGTACTCGCTAAAACCAACAAGGGGGAAACCTCTGTGGTGGCCAGCGTAAAAATTGATACAGGCAAACCGGTTCGTTTGCAGGTAGTAGCCAACCACGATGAATACAGGTTCAACTATTCCAC
>CAMLPA010000484.1 GCA_946481605.1 uncultured Flavihumibacter sp.
CGCTGGTCCGATGAAATTGAACGTGATTTCTCGAAATGGCTGAACGACCATATCAATGAATTGCCCGTTGCAAAAGAACAGATCCAGGAATTCCTGAAGGAAAGAACCTGGTAATGTTCGTTTTTAAAACATTCATTCAAAACAAAATATATGTCTGACTATAATTCAAGAAGGTCCTTTCTTTCCAAAGCCGCTATCGCTTCGGCCATGGCGCCCTTCGCTTCGCTCAGTGTATTCGGGAACGGGTACGAAAAAGCCGTGGACAATTATTCGAAACCTTCCGCGCCTTCCGACCTGAAAATAACGGAGATTAAGTGTGGTTACATCAGGGGAAGTCTGTTTGTGAAGATTTTCACCAACCAGGATATTTACGGTTGTGGAGAAGGGGTGGATGCTGTAATGGGTACTTACCATCTCGTGAAAAATTTCGAGATGCGCCTCAAAGGACGGAATCCTTTGGATGTGCACCGCTTGTTTGAAGACATTCGCAAAGGCGGATTTTTCCAGGGCGCGCAGGCAGGCATGTATGTGGCGGTGTTGTCGGCTATTGAAACTGCGCTCTGGGATATTGCGGGGAAGGCGCTGAATGTGCCCGTGTACCGGTTGCTGGGCGGAAAATTCCGCGATAAGATTCGTGTGTATTGCGATACCGCCCTTTACCAGCGCAACCTGCCGCAACCCAAAGATTTCGCGGAAGCCGCCGCGAAGTCGAAAAGCATGGGCTTCAACGCCATCAAGTTCGACCTCGATCAGTTCAACGACCCCAACAAATACGACCGTTACAACTGGACCGCCAGCCCGGGCGAATTGCAGCGCATGTACGACCAGGTGGCCGCTGCGCGGCAGGCCGTTGGTCCCAATGTGGATATTCTGGTGGATATGCATGGCCGTTATGATGCCGTTACCGGTCATGCCGTAGCGAAAAGACTGGAGCCACTCAACCTGCTCTGGCTGGAAGAACCCACGCCTGCCGAAAATGTGCAGGCCTATAAATCCATCAGAGATTCTTCTTCCACCCCCATCGCCGCAGGCGAGAACCAATACCTGGCCTATGGTTTCCGGGAAATGCTGGAAATTGGTGCCGTGGACATCGTAATGCCCGACCTTCAGAAAGCCGGTGGACTGGGAGAGGGGCAGCGCATCGCCAACCTCGCGAACCTGTACTATACGCCGTTTGCCCCGCACATGGTGGCTTCTTTCCTCGGTTGTATGGCCGCCTGCCATGTATGCGCCTCCGTTCCCAATTTCCTGATCCTGGAGTGGCAATCGTATTTCCATACCGAGCCCATGTACAAGGAAATCGTTCAATACGAAGGAGAATGGGTGAAAGACAGTTTCATCACCCTTTCAGAAAAACCCGGTATTGGCGTGGATATGAATATCGACGCCATGAAAAAATACGCCGTGCCCAATGTGCCGTTCTTCGTTTAACGATGTAAGTTAATCCATGTGCTCAGGAGAGTTTGACCTTCTTTCCTGTGCGCATGGCTTCATAAATAGCCTGGAGGTATTTTACGTCCCTGCGCCCCATTTCTCCGGGTACAATGCTGGGCTGGTTGTTTTTGATGGAAAGCGCGAATGCATCCATTTGTTTCGCCTGCTGGTTCACGGGCGTGAGCTGCATGTCGCCGTTAGGCGTATATCCTCGTTGCCGGCCATAATTGTAAGCTGGTTTCAATTCAAAATTGCCTTGTTCAGCTTCGGCTTTCAGGAAATTGGTGAGGGCATCGTAAGTGGCGCTGCCTTCCCCTTTTAGTCCGCCGGGAAACTCGAATTCCCAGGAAAGGGATTGTTCCACATCCTTGAAGCGCACCGGGTCCGTTTTTTCGCCTTCCACCGCGGTAACGGCAATCGGGTTCATGCCCGATGTGTAGCACATGCCCTGCACCACGTAAATGCCGAGGTCCATTAGCGGTCCGCCGCCCGCATATTCTTTGGAAAGGCGCCATTGTCCCGCCTCTGCTTTAAAGCCGAACGCACCGGATATTTTTTTCAGGTTGCCGAATACTTTTTGTGTGCCCAGTCTGGCCATCTCCCGGTTGAAGGGATCAAAATGTAACCGGTACCCGATGGAGAATTTTTTACCTGCTTTTTGCTGAGCGGCCAGCATCTTGTCGCAGTCTTCCACGGTAATGGCCATGGGTTTTTCGCAGATCACGTGCTTGCCGGCTCCGAAACCGCGTATAGTGTATTCGGCGTGCATACTGTTGGGCAGCACCACATAAATGATGTCGATGTTTTTGTTGTCTTTTATACGATCGTAATTGTCGTAGTTGTAAATGTTCTCGTCGGGGATATTGTATTTTTCTTTCCAGGTGGGTATTTTGGAAGGCGTTCCGGTAACGATACCCGCAAGGTAGCAGTGCTCCGTTTGCAGCAACGCGGGCGCGAGTTGTCCGGTGGCGTAATTGCCCAGACCCACGAGGGCGATGCCGAGTTTTCCGTTTTTATCAGGCATGGTGGTTGGTTTTGAAAATGACGACAAAAGCAGTTCCGCTGGGTTTAAAAGCGCCATGCCTATGCCCGTAATTCCGGATTGGTAAAGGAAATTTCTCCGCGATGAACCGATTGTTTTTTTCATAAAATTTGTTTTGAATGAATAGAAATCAGGGTGCGGAGGAATGCCGTTTATTCTACCGGATGCAGCACGGCCGCGAAACCTCCGCGCCGCAGCAGACGTACATTTAACACATCTTTCCGTTCCACTACACCGTATCGGGTTGAAAACTCTTTATCGTGTTTGCCATCAGCGATGAGCATTAGCTTAAATGCTTTTCCTTCCGGCAGGAAATCAAGTGAAATATTGTTTTGCCTTTCCCGCAGTTCCGCGCTGATGCCGGCGATGTACCAGGTGTTCCCTTTGCGCCTTGCCAAGAAGACGTTTTTGCCGGGCGTGCCATCCAGTAAGCGTGTTTCGTCCCAAGATGCGGGCACCGCTTTCAGGAAGGATTTCGGCGCATCGGGCAACTGACGGTATCCTTCGGGACGATCAGCCAGGTGCTGGAGTGCGGATTCAAAAATTACGCTGAGCGCCAGTTCGTGGCCATAAGAGGTAAGGTGCGGAAACTGTGAATTGGTGAAGGTAACCGGCGTATAATCCATGGAGCCGACCACATTTCTCGTGAAAGGCAGAATGGTGTTGTGCTCCGGTGCCGTGTTGGTAAGATCGGGACCGTTGTTGTACCATTCCGCGCCGCGCACCGCTTCGTAGGTCATCAGGTTGGGGTATGTTCTGGCCCATCCTCTTGGTACGATGCAGCCGTGGAAATAGACCATCATTTCAAACTGCGCGGCATCTTCGAGTATGTCGAGGTAGTAATTGATCATGTCTTGTTTCTCGCTTTCAAAGAAGTCAACTTTCACGCCAACGAATCCCAGTTTTTTCAGCTTCGTGAATTCTTCCATCCGGTTCTCATGCGTGAGCATCCTGTCTTTCGGGGTGGAGGATACCCAGGTGTGGTTGCCGCC
>CAMLPA010000485.1 GCA_946481605.1 uncultured Flavihumibacter sp.
TGTTCCACCTGTTTCCATTCTTCCCGCATCGTTCTAACTTCGTTTACACCCCACTGGTATTTCAGGCAGAGGTTGTTCCAGAGTGTATTGCCGTTCTTCATTTTATAATCCCAGGGGAGACGATGGAACCAGAGCAACAGGTTTTCATCGCATGTTTTGGGATCGTTCCATTGAGCGGCCACCTGCGGACTATACTGCGCGATGGCGTTGCTTCCAGAGGCGGTTCGGTTGAACCCGATACCGGTACTGTCTGCGCGGTGGTAATAAACAGGATTCCAGTCGGGGCGGGGCAGGTTATCGCTCCAGGGTGCCGGGCCGTAATGGTGCCCGTTACCCATAATATGTGTAAGACCGAGTGGCGTCATATAATTGGCGACCGCTTCGCGGGAACGGAGCATCATACGGAGGATGGTTTGCCCTGACGACTGGGTTTTCAGCGCGAAAGTTTGTGCGATCCATTCCTGTGCAATGACCTTCGCATCTGCATCCGGATTCCAGGCCAGTCTTCCGAAGGCGTACCAGTTGGCTTGCGCGAATGGATGGCCGCACCAGTTGAGATCACTGCCGATGTTGGCTACGCCTGCCATGCCGGAAACAGCGCTATCACTCACTTTAGTAGTAAGTACTTCTTTAACAGGATTGGGTTTGCCGCCCGTAAATGTATTGGCATCCAGCACTTCTTTTTGCAGGAGGGGCAGGTACACAAGATGCGTAGCGAAACCCAGGTATTCCTGGGTCAATTGGAATTCCATCATCAACTGCGTTTTGGGCATTGCACCAAACAGGGGATGAAAAGGTTCGCGGGGTTGAAAATCGAGCGGACCGTTTTTTACCTGGACCAGCACATTGCTACGGAATTGTCCATCGAAAGGTTGAAATTCATTGTATGCCTGTTTGATGCGGTCTTCCGGCACTTCGTTGCTGTACACGAAAGCGCGCCACATCACGATTCCCCTGAAAGGTTTTACGGCATCGGCCAGCATGTTGGCGCCATCCACATGGGTGCGGTTGTAATTCTGTGGCCCCGGTTGCCCTTCACTGTTGGCTTTTACCAGGAAACCGCCAAAATCGGGAATGGCCCGGTAAATTTCCGCGACCTTGTTCTTCCACCATTGCTGCACTTCGGGATCGAGGGGATCCGCGGTTTTCAGCTTTCCCAATTCAATGGGTGCGCTGAAACGCGCTGTGAGGTACACTTTTATACCGTAGGCACGAAACACATCCGCCAGGGCCTTTACTTTTTTTATGTATTCTTCGGACAATACGAGCGCATTGGCGTTCACGTTAGTAAGCACCGTTCCGTTGATGCCAACAGAAGCATTGGCACGCGCATAATCAATATAGCGCTGGTCTATATAACCAGGTAACGTGTGCCAGTTCCAGATGGATTGTCCGGCATAGCCGCGTTCTACGTGCCTATCAAGGTTATCCCAGTGGTTGAGTACGCGCACATCAAGTTTTGGGGCTTCCACAATGTTCAGCGCCTGAATGCTTTTCCCGGACTGCAACAACCGCAACAGGTGAAAGGTGCCGTACAGCAGGCCTTCATCCGTATTGGCCGTAACGATCAGCCTTAACGCACCATTGATTGAAGTGGTGAATATGCTGTACCCTTCTTTGTGAGAAGGCGGCGACTGAAGTTTGGCCTGAGTATTTAGTTTTTTTAACGCATCATACCGCAGGATCAGCAACCGTGCATTGGAAGAAGCGGTACTCCATACCGGGGCATTGCCCGTAAGTTTGGGGATGGCCAGCCCTAATTCTTTCCGGATCGCTTCAACTGTAGCGGAATTTCCGGGCACAAAAGCGGCTTTAAATGTATTGGTATACTGTTGCGCAAGTACTTTGTTTTCTACCTTATGGTAAGGCAACCACAATTCATAGCCATTCGAGGCAAAGGCGGGCAGGACAATACAACAAAAAAACAGCAGGGCAGCAGCAATCCTTTTCATGGTATATATCGTTTGGCATGATCTCCTTATCAGCATATTCTGCGCGATCCGTTGCATAATATTTCAGCAGCCAGAACCATTATCACCAATACATTCTATCACTATACCGAGGGACTGACTGTCAACTATTATTGCAATCGGTTGCGTAAAGATGCAAAAAATCAGTACAACTTACAAGTTTTTATTCCGGAGGGAAGAAGCCCTTACCACGAGTTCATCGCGCAGCACGATGGAACTGGTATTTTCTAGTGTAGCCATTCCATTGATGTGGTTGAGCATGGTTTGAATGGTAGTAACCCCCAAAGTAATCCCGGGGTAGTTGATACTGGAGAGATTGGGGGAGATGACCCTGGTAATTGGATCGTTGTTGAACCCGACAAAAGCGATGTCTTCAGGAATTTTCATCCCTTCCTGTTGCAAGCGTAACATACAATGCACCGCACAGTTGTCGTTGGCCACAAAAACGCCGTCGGGCCTGTCTTTCAGACTCAGGATGTAATCTGCCGCCGCCAGGCCGGCATCTTCGCTGAGGTCGCTCTGGAAAAGCAGTTTATCGGAAAAGCGGATGTGGTGGTCTTTCAAAGCCTGTTTAAAACCAGCCAGCCTTTCGGCATATAAGTTATTGGTGGTGTTCCCCGCAAGGTGCATCAGTTTTTTACAGCCCTGTTTCAGCAAATGTGTTGTTGCTTTGTAAGCGGCCCTGTAATTATCGATCAGGATACTGGTATGCAGGTTGCCCGTGGGTGCGCGGTCGAAAAACACCACCGGGATCTTCCGGTTAAAGAAGAGTTCGAGGTGTTCGATGGAAGGCGTATCCGCCGCGAGTGAAATCAGTAAACCATCCACCTGTTTGTTGTACATGGTAAGTACGGCCTGCTGCTCCTTTTCAAAACTTTCCAGCGACTGGCTGATGATGAGGTTGTACCCTTCTTTGTTGGCGGTACTTTCCATGCCGGCAAGTACGGTGGAAATAAAATAGCTGTTGAGCCTGTGCACAATTACGCCAATGGTATGTGTTTTTCGTGTTCTTAAACTCTTGGCGAAAGTATTGGTGCGGTAGCCGAGTTTCTCCGCGGCCGCCATGATTCTTTTTTTTGTTTCCCTGCTGATGGCGGGATGGTCCTGCAACCCGCGGCTCACGGTGGCGGCGGAAATTTTCAGGTGGCTCGCGATGTCGTAGATGGTAACGGCTTTTTCGGGCTTCATGCTTCAAATGTAATACATTCATCAGTTCTGCACCAGCGCATAGTTCCATCCTCCTTGTTGCGGGATTATCATTATTTTTGAAGGGAATGTCAGCCCAACCCACCAACAGATGGAATGAAACAGAAGAGCGCGATCTTTTCACGCGGATAGCTTCCGGAGACCAGGAGGCCTTTGCCCGTGTTTTCCACCATTTCAATAAGCGGATATTTCCTTTTGTGCTGAACATGATCAAGTCTGAAATACTGGCGGAAGAAATCGTGCAGGACATCTTCACCCAGCTTTGGGTGAAACGGGAAGAGGC
>CAMLPA010000486.1 GCA_946481605.1 uncultured Flavihumibacter sp.
TGCATCGCGCTGAGGTGGAGGTTGGCGGTTTCGCTGAGCGGGAAGTAACCTCCGGCCTGCACGGTTACCCGTGGATTGAGGTAGAAAAGCGCGTCGGTAAAAGATTCTTTCGGCTTGTTGATATGGTACATGGAGATGCCGAAATAGAAATTATTCCAGTCGCTGGTGGCGCCGTTATAGAAGATGCCGGCGGCCAGGTCGAAATAGTTTTTATTGAACACTACATTGTTGAGGGGGTCCTGTGTTGGACTGGTCCAGGTGCCGTTGGCATCCAGTTCATCGCCGAGGTTCAGTTTGGTACCATCGAGCCTGCTTTGCGCGTAGGTACCCTGGAACCCCACACCCAGTTGGTGGTAGCCATCTTCATCCAGGCCTTTGTGGTAGGCGGTGGAGAGCGAGAGGTAGTTGTTATTGAGAATACCGTTGCCGCTTTTATCGGTCAGAGCCAGCACACCAACACCCCAGCGGTCGATTTCGGAGATGCGGTTGGTGAGGATAGGCAGATCGATGGATGCGGTACCTGTTTTGAATGCGTTGCTGATGGTGGGCCATTGGTTGCGGTAGTTACCAGCGATGCGGTAGCCACCATTGAATTTACCTGTAAGCGCGGGATTCAGCGTAAGTGGTGAAACGAAGAACTGTGAAAAATTAGGGTCCTGCCCGTAAAAATCTTTCGCCAGGAGCGTGAACAGTATTAAGGTCAGGATCTTTCTCATCAGTACTAGAATGGGTAAACAAGGTAAGCATTAATTTTCACATCCCCTTGCGGTGTTCCGGCAATCAGTGGCGGATTACATCTGCACTTTCACGCCGAAAGCGAGGTCTCCCGCATCACCCAGTCCGGGAACGATGTACCCTTTGGCGGTCAGTTCATCGTCGATGGCGCCGCACCACAACTTTACATTGGGCTCCGTGCGGTGAACGAATTCGATGCCTACGGTACAGGCGATGGCGGCCACTACATGTATTTCGCTGGGATGTCCCTCTTCGCGGAGGAACTGGATCGTTTTTACGAGCGAAGCGCCCGTGGCCAGCATGGGATCGGAAATGATGACCACCCTGTTTTCGAGGGCTGGGCAGGAAACATAGTCAAGACTGATATCGAAACTGCCGTCGGGATTGTGTTTGCGATAGGCGGAGATGAAGGCGTTGTCGGCCTTATCAAAATAGTTCAGCAACCCCTGGTGGAGCGGAAGGCCGGCACGGAGGATAGTAGCCAGCACCGGCTGTTCCTTCAACACCTTGCAGGGCGAGATGCCCAGCGGCGTCGTGATCTCTTTTTCCTCCCAGGCCAGGGTTTTGCTCAGTTCATAGGCGATGGCTTCACCAATGCGTTCCAGGTTGCGGCGGAAACGCATCCGGTCGTTCTGCACATTTACATCCCGCAGTTCGCCCACCCAGTTGCTGAGCAGGGAATAATTTTCGCTGAGGTTGATTACCATAAGGCAGGTTTACACCTATTTTTGCTGCAATTTAAGGGCTATCGGCCGCATTCAAAAATAAACGGGATGATCTACAGGGCTATCGGTTTGATGAGTGGAAGTTCGCTGGACGGGCTGGATATTGTTTTTGCAGAAATTCATGAATCCGGGCGAAAATGGGGATTTGATATCCTGCACGCTGAATGTGTGCCCTATACTGTGGAATGGCAGGAGCGGCTGAAGAACGCCAGGCACCTGTCTGCATTTGATTACCTCGTTCTTCACGCTGAATATGGACGCTATCTTGGGGAAAAAGTGAATGAATTCATTGAAAAACATGGACTTCACCACAAAGTGCAACTCGTGGCCTCGCATGGCCATACTGTTTTCCACGCGCCGGAAAAGCGCATGACCGCTCAACTGGGCGATGGAGCAGCGATTGCCGCTGAAACCGGTCTCCAGGTCATCTCCGACCTCCGTTCCCTGGATGTAGCGCTCGGCGGACAGGGCGCACCCATCGTGCCCATCGGGGAAGCACTATTGCTGCCCGGATTTAATTTCTACCTCAATATTGGTGGTATCGCCAACCTGACCGTTGCCGGAAAGGAACGCATCGCATTTGATGTTTGTCCCGCAAACCGTGTATTGAATGCACTTGCCAACGAAGCAGGAAAAGCATACGACCACAACGGGGAAATGGCCGCGGGCGGGAATTTAAAGGAACACCTGCTTCAGCAACTGAATGCGCTCTCCTATTACCAGCTTCCGGCACCTAAATCGCTGGCGAATGAATTCGGCACGGAGACGGTTCTTCCTATCCTTCAGCAATCAGCGATTTCCACAGCGGATGCTTTGCATACGATGGTGCAACATATTTGTGATCAGATTGAAAACTCGGTTCAGCAATGGGCCGAACCCGGTAAGGAAAAGCGGTTACTGGTTACCGGTGGCGGCGCATTCAATACCTATTTGCTCACGGAACTGGATAAGCGCCTGAAAGCATTGGATGTGGAAATCATCCTGCCCAACGAAACGCTGGTTTCCGGAAAAGAAGCGCTGATCATGGCGTTGATCGGGATATTGCGCTGGCGGCAAGACGAAAATGTTTTCGCCTCCGTTACCGGCGCATCAAGAAGCAGTATCGGCGGGGCATTGTGGAGCGGAAGTTAAACCAGTTGAAAAGTATCTCCATCAAACAGACCCTTATCGCTCAGTTTTAAATGTGGAATCACCAGCAATGCCATAAACGATAAAGTCATGAATGGCGCGCTGAGCGTGGAACCGAGTTCTTTTGCGGCCGCATCCAAAGCGGCATAACGTTTCGAAATATTGTACCCATCTCTTGCCGACATCAATCCGCCAACAGGTAACGACATGCCATCCGTTCCGCAACTGATACCACCTTTGTTTTCGATGATGTAGTTCACCGCTGCGCAAATGGAAGCGTCATCCACGCCTACGGCGATGATGTTGTGTGAATCGTGCGCCACGCTGGAAGCAATCGCACCTTTCTTCAACCCGAAATTCTTCACGAAAGTTTTAGCGATGGGCGCGTCGGGCGTATACCGGTTCACCACCACCATCTTTAGAATATCTTCTTCAACATTGCTTTGCAGCAAATTATTTTCGTCAATCACCGAGCGAAGGCCCACGATCTTTTTATTGGTGATCAGTTGCCCGTCGAGCGCCTCTATCACATACACCTGTTCTATGTTTTCTTCTTCGCCCCATTTCAGTAACGGATAAGCGAAATCAGCGGGAACACGGGGAGTACAACGGAACTTGTTCACGGGCGTAACCGGTACGGAGTCGATCAGTGTTCTTCCTTCTTCTGCCACTTTCTGACCGGCAATAATGGTTTGCAACACCTTAAAAGAACGCAGGTCTTCCACCACGATAAAATCGGCGGAATCGCCTGTGCGCAACATGCCGCAATCGAGGTTGTAGTGCAGCACCGGGTTAATACAGGCTGCACGGAGGATATTAAACAATGGAATACCGGCTTTCACGGCCCTTTC
>CAMLPA010000487.1 GCA_946481605.1 uncultured Flavihumibacter sp.
AGGAGTAAGGTGGTTAATTTTTTCATTGTGAGGTGTGTTGTATTTGATTAAAATTGAATGCCGGTTTCGTAGGTTACGGAAAACTGTTTGCTGGTACCAGGTTCCATTACCACCAATCCCATATTGTTGTTGAAGCAATCGGGGGCGCCGCTCAGGTTTTCGATGGCGATGCTGTTGCGGTGTGGTGGAATGTACATTTGAAGGAAGGGGTAATTTTCATCGGGATGAAAACGTACAAAAACACCGTTTTCAGGGTTGTGCAATACTGGTGCGTGCTGCACTTCCTGGTTAAGGATAAAGCAATTATCGAGTTCAATATCCGCGAGCGGTTCAGCCTCCTGGAATTTATTGTAAGGAAGAACTTTACCTGTAGGGATCAGTCTTTCATTAAACTCCACGATGCCTTCTCCTTTAAAATTTAACGTCCAGTTGTTGGCTTTTCCACCCAACTGAAAATAAGGGTGCCAGCCATCGGTCAGCGGAATTTTGTGTTCATCTTCATTGATGATTTCCGTTGTGAGGGTGAGTTTGTTCCCAACCAGCGCATAAGAAATACGGCAGGTGTAACTCCAGGGGTAACCGCTGTCCTGTTTGTCGTAGTGGTAAACAAAAACCGCTTTTGCTGCGGTATCGGTTTCGGAAGATTCCAGTTGAAAAGGTTTGTTGTACAGCAAACCATGAATCGCATTGCCATCACCAAACTTGGTATCGAATTCCAGTGTCCTGCCATCAAAGGAATAGACCCCTTTTTCGATGCGGCAGGCGAAAGGAGAAAGTTTACTGCTTTTGAAAGAAGTACCCAGGTCAGCTTTGATATCATCCAGATCCGCATAATTGGCGATTACGTTGAATGACGCGCCATTTACGGGCAGGTTCAGTTCGTGTAACATGGCACCGAAAGCCGGTAGGATAACAGCGGAAGTATTTGCAGACGAATCGGAAAGCACGATTTTATCTAATCCGTTCTCCTGAATGTGTTGTACAGAAAATTGCATGTATTGTTTTTGAAGCATAAATATAATCAATCCACCCAGGCGCCGTTCTCTTTGAGGAGATCGATCAGTTCTTCCACAGCGGTTTCGGTGGGCACGTTCCTTTTCACCACTTCTTTCCCTTTGTACAACGTGATTTTTCCGGGACCGCTGCCCACATAGCCGAAATCGGCATCGGCCATTTCCCCGGGGCCATTCACGATACAGCCCATGATCGCGATTTTCACGCCTTTCAGGTGGTTGGTAACCGCACGTATCTTAGCCGTCGTTTCCTGCAGGTCAAACAATGTTCTTCCACAGGAAGGACAGGAAATATATTCGGTTTTTGAAATACGGGTTCTCGTGGCCTGAAGGATGGAAAAAGCGGTATTGTTGGTGAACTGGTGGATGTTCTTTACTTCCAGGTAAGTCCTGCCCGAAGTCTGCATGGTATCCATTTTCGCGGAAGCCCCATAACCCAGGCATATACCATCTCCAAGTCCATCCAGCAGCAGTGCGCCTGTTTCGGTGGCGAAATGAATGAGGTGCTCGTCCGGGGTTATTCCATTGCTATCAGTGATCAGCACAACAGGGTTACGGAATCCTTTGTTCATCAGTTCCACGAACATGCGTCTTACAGATTGCATGGCGTTCTGGTTGGTGGAACTCAGGCAAATCACAACAGAAGGATCGTTCCCGATTTTTTCCAGCAACGCCGCATCGGGCAATGCGCCGCCGTTGTAACAATCTACCATCACAAAATTGAGGGAGGAATGCTTCCAGGGCGCGGACACAAATCCGGATAGATCATATAAAGGAAAACATTTTCCGGAGGTATCCTGTTGCGCCAACGCCGGAGTTGTGATTACTTTGATTGTTCCCGGCAAAGCGAAACCTGGTACTTTGTTACCGGTATATACAAAATCTGCTGCGATATCGGCGATGGTCCATTTATCGGTTTGGACATCGTAGTGGTAGCCGATGGCTTCAAAGTGCGTGGGTTCCAGGCTTTCGATCCTGTTGAGATCAGCAATTACAACGGGCACCTGCTTCCCGCCGATGATGTCCACTTCAAAACTATCTCTTCTCTGGTAGCTGAAAGGCGAGTAAGGCATTTTTTCGATGGGAGGAACAGCACTGCTTTCCACACCGGGAACATATCTTTTTACGAGGTCGCGGCAAACAGGTATTTCAAATTCCGGATCTTCGGTTAAGGATACCCGTATGGTATCGCCGATGCCGTCTTCGAGCAATGCGCCGATGCCGATAGCAGATTTAATGCGTCCATCTTCTCCGTCGCCTGCCTCCGTTACACCAAGGTGCAGGGGGTAACATGCTGAAAACTCCTGGTCCATGCGCTCCACCAGCAGGCGGTAGGCCTGTACCATGACCTGCGGGTTGCTGGATTTCATGCTCAGCACAATATTGTGGTAGCTTTCATGGCGCGCAATGCGGAGGAACTCCATGGCGCTTTCCACCATGCCCATGGGCGTATCACCATAACGACTCATAATACGGTCGCTCAACGAGCCGTGGTTGGTGCCAATGCGCATGGCGGTACCGTATTCTTTGCAGATTTTCACGAGCGGGGTGAACCTTTCGCGGATGCGGTCGATTTCGGCGGCGTATTCCGCATCGGTATAATCGATCACATCGAACTTTTTCTTATCTACGTAGTTACCGGGGTTCACGCGCACTTTCTCGATGAGCCTGGCGGCAATCTCTGCGGCATTCGGTGTAAAATGAATATCGGCCACCAGGGGTACGTGGCAGCCTCTTTTGGCGAGTTCAGTTTTGATTACCGCGAGGTTTTCAGCCTCTTTCTTACTGGGTGCCGTGATGCGCACCATTTCAGCGCCGGCTTCCACACAACGGAGCGTTTGCTCCACGGTGGCCAGGGTATCCATTGTATCGGTGGTGGTCATCGTTTGCACACGGATGGGGTGTCCGTTGCCGAGCAGTAAGCCACCGATGTTCACTTCTTTCGTGATCAGTCTTTTATACCCGGTAAGCGAAGGTGTATATAATAGTTGCATTTGAAATTTCCGGTTTGGGAGCACAAAGCTAGTTAAGAATAATGATGCGGTTTACCAATCTTTTCCGGGTCGTTCCGGGGCGGCTTTTTTCTGCTGCTGGAGTTTATCGCGCAGTTGCTTTTCCTTTTCTTCCATCGACTTCAGTTTCTGCTCCACTTCTTTCTGTGACATTTTATTTTTCTTTTGTTCTTCCTTTTTTTCCTTTTCAGGATCCTTGGGTTGTTCTTTTTTCTTTTCCTCCTGTTGCTGCTGGTCCTGCTTTTTCTGCTCTTCCTGCTGCTTTTGCTTCAGTTCCTGGAGCGCTTTCTGCAAGTTTTCACGGGCCTGCATATCCGTAGGATCGTTTCGCAGTGCATTTTTGTACGCTTCAATAGCGGGTTCCAGTTGGTTCTGCTTGTTCATGGCCACACCCTGGTTGTAATACGC
>CAMLPA010000488.1 GCA_946481605.1 uncultured Flavihumibacter sp.
TACATGAAGGCGTTAAAGATGCCTTTTTTCTTATCCTGCGATTGTTTTGTAAAGAAAGAAACCGTAAGCGGGATCATGGGGAAAGTACAGGGCATAATCAAACCCAGCAATCCGCCGAGGAACCCGAGGATAAATATTTTCCAGAGGCTTTGTTTTTCGTCTCCCTCAACACCTGTTCCGCCACAATTTTCAACCGGATTCTTCATATCAATGGAAGCCCTCTTGATGGAACTGGCCGCATCCGCTGAAACAGCGAGTTCAGTTGATTTACCAACAAGGTTCCCGGAAGCATCAAAAGCAAAGCGGAACTCGGCGTTTTCAGGGCCTACTACATCTTCACCTTTCATGGCCATGTAAGCTACTGCACCTTTTACATCAGCAGACTTGTCCGTAATGCTCACATCCACACTCCATTCTGCAGTTTGTTCAAATACTTTTACCTGCATCCCATCAAATAAGGGCTCATTCACCAATTTTGGCGCCTGGGCTTCCTTCACCGCTCCTACTATATTGCCTTTGGTGGCAGAATCAAGTGTTACGCGGGAATTCGGCTCATCATCTGAAGCGGAGGCGGCAAAAAGACGCCAGCCGTTTTCGATAGCAGCCTTAATCTGTATTGTATATACATTGCCTTCTTTCAGAACGGCACTATAAGTAAATTTAACTGGAGCGTTGGCAGTAGCGGAATCTTGTGCAACAACGATGGATGGCAGGAAGAAGAGGGCCAGTCCAAGTATGGCAGATACTAATTTTTTCATCTTGGTGTTGTTCTCGGTTGAGTTGGCTGGGTGAAAAAACAAACGAGTTCCTGGACAAGAACCCGTTTTGTAACTATTATTTATTCAATCATCGGAGACGGAGCTATTATCCTCCAATAGCGATCTTGAAAGGAACTTCTGCGGGAGGAAGACATTCTTTGTCGTTACAAACCATGAATTCAACAGTTCCGGCAAGGTTTGTTTTTGCTTTACCTTTTACTTTTACCACCTGTACGAAATCAACGGTTTTTTCGTAAAAACGAACTTCAGAACCGAAAGCGTCTTCAAATACTTTCTTCATTTTACCCACTTCCTTCACAGCACCTTCAGTGGTAAGGAGGGGGTTCTTCGTAAACTTGAATGAAGTGGAAACTGGACCATCACCACCGTCCTGTGCATACAGGTGCCAGTTACCATTGATGGTTGCAGTCATGTGTACTTCGTAAGTATTGGCTGCAATTTTCTTGGTCGTGTATTTCCAGCTCACTTCCTTGTTCGACTGCGCGAAAACAGAAAATACCGTTCCGGCCAGCAGCATCATTGTAAAAAGTAATTTTCGCATCTTCATAATGTTTTTCTTGTAAGAAGAATCAATGCTACCAAAGTTGCATTTTACTATCCTAATAAAAACTTAAAAGTCGACGAACAAGGAATTGCACTACACCAATACAGGCAATTCTTTTATTAAAAGCGAACGGAACACTTCACGCCCGTCGTTGTTGCCCAACTGCCCGTTGCAGGCCCGCTCAGGGTGCGGCATCATGCCGAATACGGTGCGTTTTTCGTTGCAGATACCGGCAATGTTAAGGGTTGCGCCATTCGGATTGGCTTCCGCAGAAATATTCCCTTCAGCATCACAATAACGGTAAATCACCTGACCATTGGCCTCCAGTTGGTTCAAAGTAGCCTCATCAGCATGGTACCTTCCTTCGCCGTGCGCGATCGGAATCTGGAGTACTTTTCCTTCCGCATCTTTCAGGAACACATTTTTACAGATGAATTTCTGGTTAGCGTTGCGCAGCAAAACACCGGGTAAAAGTCCTGCCTCACAAAGAATCTGGAACCCGTTACACACGCCCAGCACTTTTCCGCCCCTGCCCGCGAATTCAATCACGCTTTGCATCATAGGACTGAAACGCGCGATAGCGCCGCAACGCAGGTAATCGCCGTAGGAAAATCCACCCGGTAATACAATGCAATCATCGGTGGTGAACATGCTCAGATCCTTGTCTTTGTGCCACAGCATAATCACTTCCTGGCCCAGATCTGTAAGGGCATCCTGCATGTCTCTGTCGCAATTGGAACCGGGGAATACTACAACTCCGAATTTCATATATAAATTATTTCAAATAGATAATGAAGGTACAAAGGTAGCACAATTTGAGGGACGCTGTCACACATTTTCAAACCTGCCCCCAGCCCGGAAAACCAGGCCGGAACGCTGAACTTATTTATTGAAACAGAGTTATATACACATTGAATTACCTTCACCAATAATCTTACAGCATCATGAGGACCATCGTTATAACCGGGGGAACCGGACTGGTAGGAAAGGCGCTTTCCGCATTGTTGAATGAAAAAGGCTATAAAGTTATCGTGCTTACGCGAAACGCCTCGGGTAAAAACAGTACGGATATGCTACAATTCCGGGAATGGGATATTAAAAAACAGACCATCGACCCTACTGCTATCCGCGAAGCCGATGCCATCGTACACCTCGCAGGAGCAGGCGTAGCAGATAAAAGATGGAGCAAAGCCTATAAAAAAGAGATACTCGAAAGCAGGACCCTTAGCGCCGCGCTGATTGTAAAATCCCTGCAAGAGATACCCAATAAAGTAACCACGGTGGTCAGTGCCTCCGGAATCGGCTGGTACGGCCCCGATGTACCGGGGAAAATACCGTTTACAGAAGATGCTCCGGCTGAGGATGGATTTCTCGGCCAAACCTGTATCGCCTGGGAAAACAGCATAGCACCGGTAAAAGAATTGGGCAAAAGGCTGGTCATCCTACGCACCGGGCTCGCCCTCAGCAACCAGGGCGGTGCTTACAAGGAATTCGTGAAACCGGTTAAAATGGGCGTGGCGGCCATATTGGGCTCCGGTAAACAGGTCATGAGCTGGATTCATATCCACGACCTGTGCAGGCTTTACCTCCATGCCATCGAAGAAAGTGATACTGATGGCGTGTACAATGCGGTGGCGCCCAAACCCGCGACCAATAAAGAGATCACACTTGAAATCGCCAAACGACTAAAGCCCGGTTTCCATATTCCGCTGTATGTGCCATCGTTTCTGCTTAAAATCATGTTGGGCGAAATGAGCATAGAAGTGTTGAAAAGCACCACCGCCAGCGCGGAGAAAGTGCGCAAATCAGGGTTTCAGTTCAAATATCCTTCCATCGAAGCAGCCATCGCTGAACTAGCGGCGCATCATTAGAGATCACGTTTTTTGTTGAGCCAGAAGCAGAATGCCCATAGCGCAGCGGTGAAAATAAGGGTATACACAACATGGGTGTTCATGGCATCCAAAGCGGCGTCGTATCCTTTGTTGAACTTGGCGTAGAAAGTTGGCGGCGGGATCATTCTGTCTGAAAGTTCCAACGGCAGGAAACGGCCGTTATCGTTGGCTTTGATCTTCATTACCTGTACACCGATCGGTTCCAGGATCAGGTAGTA
>CAMLPA010000489.1 GCA_946481605.1 uncultured Flavihumibacter sp.
GAAAGGTAAGCTTATTAACAACGCCCGCTGTATTATGTTACCGTTTACGGTGAAAAAACGGTACCCGGTGGCACCGCTATAGCGGCGCCGCCGGGTACCCCGAACTTTCCTATATTTATGCTGTTATTATCCCGGCATCCTCATCCATTAAAGAAACAGCGGCGCATGAAAGGATTTCAGTTCACAAAGTTCACGCCTTCCGAAGACGGCAAAACACCATTCGACAAACTCATGGATCTCTTCATGGAACTCCTCACCTACACCAACGGCGATGTAAGTGAAGCACTCCAGTGGATGACCCAGCTCGACCAGCAATACCAACTCACCAACCAGGAATACGGCCTGGGCGATTTTATTGAAGACCTTAAAGACCGGGGCTATGTTACTGAAGATCAATCTTCTGGCAGCATAAAGATCACGCCCAAAACCGAGCAATCCATCCGGAAAAGGTCCCTGGAAGAAATATTCGGCAAACTGAAAAAAACGAAAACCGGCGATCACCATACGTTCAAACCCGGACAGGGCGATGAAATCAACCCGGAGACCCGTCCCTACCAGTTTGGCGATACCCTCGAGCAGATCGACTTTACCAATTCCATCCGCAACGCGCAGATCAACCACGGTATTGAATCGTTCCAGATGCGGGAAGACGATCTTTCTATCCGGGAAACAGATTTCAAATCCCAGACTTCCACGGTGCTGATGATCGATATTTCGCATTCCATGATCCTGTATGGAGAAGACCGCATCACGCCCGCCAAAAAAGTGGCCATGGCGCTGAGTGAACTGATCACCACAAAATACCCCAAGGATACGCTGGATATCGTGGTTTTCGGCAACGACGCCTGGCCGGTAGCCATCAAAGACCTTCCTTACCTGGAAGTAGGCCCCTACCACACCAATACGGTCGCTGGGCTGGAACTGGCCATGGACCTGCTCCGCAGGAGGAGGAATCCTAACAAACAGATCTTCATGATCACTGATGGGAAACCCACCTGCCTGAAACAGGGGAAAAGGTATTACAAGAACAGTTTCGGCCTTGACAGAAAAATCACGAACCGGTGCATCAACCTGGCTGCGCAATGTAAAAAACTCCGGATTCCGATCACCACATTCATGATTGCATCCGACCCCTATTTGCAGCGGTTTGTACAGGAATTCACGGAAACCAACAATGGCAAAGCCTTTTTCGCTTCCTTAGACCGCCTCGGCGCGTTCATTTTCAAGGACTTCGAAAACGGTAAACGCAAAACCGTGTACTGATCCATTGCTGCGCCGCAACAGGCCAACGCATGAATAATTTGCTTAATTTACTGCTGATAACCACAACAACAGCCGAATAAAGATGAATATGAAGGAACTACTGACCATTTCGACCTTAGGAGAACTGAAGACTTCCGGCTATAAACCCCGGAACGTGAAAACCGAACTCAGGGAAAACCTCATTAAGAAACTTCAGAAGAAAGAACCCACTTTTACCGGAATTCTCGGCTACGAGGAAACCGTGATTCCCGATACAGAAAGGGCGTTATTGAGTCGCCACAACATCCTCTTCCTTGGTTTACGCGGCCAGGCCAAAACAAGAATGGCCAGGCAGATGACTGACCTGCTGGATGAATATATCCCCGTGATCGCCGGTTCTGAGATCAATGATGATCCCTTCTACCCCATTTCCCAGTATTCGAGGGACCTGCTCGCCGAACAGGGCGACAACACGCCTATTCACTGGCTGCACCGCTCCGAAAGGTATGGTGAAAAACTCGCCACACCCGATGTAAGCGTAGCCGACCTTATTGGCGATATAGACCCGATTAAAGCGGCCAACCTGCGCCTCAATTTCGCCGATGAACGCGTGATCCACTACGGTATCATTCCGCGCAGCAACCGGGGCATCTTTGTCATCAACGAATTGCCCGATCTCCAGGCACGCATCCAGGTGGCGCTGTTCAACATCCTCCAGGAAGGCGACATACAAATCAGGGGGTTCAAACTGAGAATGCCGCTGGACATCCTTTTTGTGTTCACCGCCAACCCCGAAGACTATACCAACCGCGGTTCCATCGTTACGCCGCTGAAAGACAGGATAGAGAGCCAGATTCTCACCCACTACCCCAAATCACTCGAAACTTCACTGGCCATTACCGAACAGGAAGCCAATATTCTGCCCGAACAGGAGAAGAAAATCAAAACCAGCGATCTCATTAAAAGACTGATAGAACAGGTCGCTTTTGAAGCGCGCACTTCTGAATATGTGGACAAGAAAAGTGGTGTATCGGCACGTCTGACCATCGCCGCCTTTGAAAACGCCGTGAGCGCTGCCGAAAGAAGGGCTATTATTTATAAAGAGAAGAATACGCAGGTCTGGATCAGCGACCTGGCGGGCATCATTCCTTCCATCACCGGGAAGATCGAACTGGTGTACGAAGGAGAGCAGGAAGGTCCGTTGCAGGTAGCCTGGAACCTGCTTGAAAAAAGCATCCGTTCACAATTTGTGATCTACTTCCCGAACCCGGATGCCCTCAAAAAAAGAGGCAGGGGCAGTCAGAAAGAAAAGGAAATTGAAAACCCTTATGCACCGGTCACACGTTGGTTCGACCAGGGCAATCAACTTGAAATACTGTTCAACCTTACGGATGCGCAGAAAGTGCAGGAATTGTATAAGGTGGATGGCCTGTACGCGCTGGTGAAGAAGCATTATCCCCAGGCGAATGAGCAGGAAGCCGCATTGCTGATGGAATTCGTATTGCACGGACTGGCAGCATATTCCCTGATCAGTAAAAAAATAATGGAAGGCGGTATTTCCTTTAAAGACCTGATTGGTTCCATGATGAACCTGGGCCTTTCGCAGGATGATGATTTCGGGGAAGAGGACATTTAACAAACTGTGCATAGAAAGTATCGGAATGGCCTCGGGTAACCGGGGCCATTTTTATTGCCAGATGTTCACCTCTCTTTCCAATTCCACGCCAAATTTCTCCTGTACACTTTCCAGGATTTCAGCACTCAGTTCATACACCTGTTCTCCCGTAGCATTGCCATAATTCACCAGCACCAATGCCTGCTTTTCATGGCAACCGGCATCTCCTTTACGGTAGCCTTTCCAACCGCATTGTTCAATCAGCCATCCTGCGGCGAGTTTCACCTGGCCCGCTCCGGCCGGATAAGCCGCGATGGAAGGGAATTCAGCTTTTAGTGCATTGAACTGCAGTTCCGGCACCACAGGATTTTTGAAGAAAGAACCCGCGTTGCCGATTTGTTTCGGATCGGGCAATTTAGAAGAACGGATTCGGATCACCGCGTTGCTCACGGCCCGGATGGAAAGTTCCTGAACCCCCATCGTTTCCAGTTCCTGGGCGATGGCGCCATAAGAGATATTGAAGGCGTGTTTACGACTAAGCCTGAACGTTACATTCGTGATGCAGAACTG
>CAMLPA010000490.1 GCA_946481605.1 uncultured Flavihumibacter sp.
GGATCGAATTTTACGGGATTGAATTTTTCCGCCTGGCCCCAATACCATTTTTTGTAATCATCATAAGCGATGGTACTGTCACGGTCGATCCAGGCTTCGTTGCAGATGGACCAGGATTCAATGATACCCGGCACCGCATAAATACCCCAGTGGATGATGATGCCGAATTTCTTATCGCGCCATGTTTCGAGTTTTTCTTTTACCAAAGGGTCCTCCGGCCATTCGTATACCGAAGATTGGTGGTGAAGGTTGTTCTGCGCCATAGCTGTGGAAAGCAAGAGGCTCAGTAACAACGCGGTAATTTTTCCTTTTCTCATAATTCAGAATTATTGTGCCTGCGTTTGCTGCATCAGCCATGGCAGGTTGAAGCGGTAATACAGGTTGCTGCTTAACAAATGAATCGTATTGTCTGGTGTTTGTGTTGCTGCAAGGTAGCCTTTTGGTTCCGCTGTATTTTCATCCATGGTGAAGGTTTTGGTCCAGGCGCCGTCTTCCAGTACACGGGTGTTGCCATCGGAAAGTAATTTCACCACCGGCCATGTTGCCCCATCGTCAAAAGACAACGCCGCGTACATGCCTTTTTTCCCTGGAAGAAGTCCGTCGTTTTCACTGAACGATACGAGAAGAATGGGCCCTTCGTTCAGGCGTTTTAACACAAGTCGCTGCCCGCTGCCCACCGGCGGAAACGGCGAAGGGCTATAACGCCATGTTCTTCCGCCATCGGCTGAAATACTGCATGGCATCCGCGGAAGACCATTCTCATTTACGATATCGTCGTTCCTCCCAAGCGCCAGCAAACGACCATCTTTCAATTCCACCACACCCGCATGTATGCCGGCGATCCTCTTACCTGTGCCTCCGTTTATGAACGGAGGTATTTCGTTCATATCACTGAGCAGGGTCCAGTTTTTTCCTCCATCAGCACTTTCATGTAACACCGAACCTCCTTTGGGACCAGGCACCGCATCACAAACCTGGATGAGTTTTCCTGAACCGGTTTCGAACATGCCCGCGATTACCTGGTGCCCCGGTTCGTGTTCCGGCTGCACCAGTTTTGGCGCACTCCAGGTTTCTCCGTTATCGTTGCTGGTGCGGAGCATCATGGCGAGGTTCTGCCAGTCGCCTGCGGCTTCCACACCGTTGATATGGTATAAAGTGCCTTGTTGATCCGTAAACAAAGAAGAACCGGTCATGTTTCTATCGGGCACTTTACAGAACAAGGTAGCAGGTTGCCATTCTTCTTTTCCCGGCTTCAGTCTCGACTGAAGAATTACCATCTCCCGACCATGTTCCTCATTCGTAGAGAACCAGATGGCCAGCAGGTCGCCGTTGGCGCACCAGGTGATGGCCGGGCAATGATTGTGGGCGTAAAACGGAACTTTTTCAGTAGGTTTTTTCACGTAGGAAACCGGTGTTTTAAACACTGGATTGGCGGGTTGTTTCCACGCGATTTTTTGCTGAATAACATCATTCCTGGTTACTTCAGAAGCTGTGAAACTTTGTTTTCCCGGAGCCCCCATCACCACGCGAAATCCGGTGAGCCAGTGTTTATCCTCCGGCAACATTCCCATTCTGTTTGCGCTCCGTAAATAATTGAGTCTTGTATTATGACTACCGCCGCGCGTTACCCGGTACAAACCCGTTCTTGCTCCAGCCGGATTGGTTTGAGCCGATGATTTGTAGGGCGTATACCAGGAACTGCACCATTCTTCCACGTTGCCGTGCATATCGTGTAGGCCCCAGGCATTGGCCGGGAACATGGCCACCTGAAGGGAAACGGGTACCGGCGTCCGGTTGGTTTGTTGCTGTTTGAAAAAAGCCTCCGGGAAACTGTCGCCGGTATTAAAACGGGTACTGGTTCCCGCACGACAGGCATACTCCCATTCCGCTTCCGTGGGTAAACGATAAGGTTTACCTTCTTTTTTGGAGAGCCACGCGCAAAACTGCTCCGCCTCCTGGTAGCTTACAAATACCACGGCCTCCTGGTCGCCGGAGGAAAGGCCGTTTTTACCACGCCATTGCTTATGCGCAGGATCAAACATTTCGTACTGCGCGTTGGTCACTTCCGTTGCGCCCATGTAAAACGGCTGGGTAAGCGTTACACTGTAGGCTGGCGCTTCATCATAATTCTCTCCTATCCCCTCACTGCCCATGGTAAAACTTCCGGGCTTCAGGGGCATCATCTTCATCCCGATGCTGTTCACAAACTGCGCCCGTGCCGGGAACATGAACAATACCGCGGATATGAGATACAAATACTTCACGCCAACAATTTACAAGTGTTTTTAGTTTCTGTCAACGGCATCTGTCCCTGACAACTTCCATTCGTTGTTGAAGAAGCCCACTGATTTTACAGCGGAAGCGCCTTGTTTCAGCATCTCCAGCGAAAAAATCATATAATCCGGGAAGCCGCTTGCGCCCGCGAAATACTGGTTACCGTCTGCTGCTTTCATTCCTTTCAATCCTGTTCCGCTTATGGCGGCCACGGAAGCAATGTTTGAATGCGCGAGCGGCCATACCAGGTAAGCCGCCAGGTCGTCTCCGGTAAAGGTTTTAGTGCCGTTTGTGATTTTGTTGCGGTCAACCTGGATCGGACAATCTTTCAAAAGCAGGTCCCAGGCAGTATTGGTAGCGCGGTTGCCGAAAAGAATCACGCCGCGATCCCTGTATTTTTCGATGGCATAAGCTTTATCGGGAATGATGTCTACGGCGCCATTGCCGCGGTAATACCAGGTTTCCGCATCGTAACGCGCTTTGTTATAACTCCATTCGTTCTCTTCTTTCGTTCCGGAAGTACCGTAAACGAACACCATATTGTGTTGGAACGCGTCTTTCAAAGTACCATAACGATGTGGTCCTTTTTGCGTGGCGGATGGCCGCGAAGCGAGGTGCCATTCACCGTTTTTGTTTACCAGGAAAACACTGTCGGTTGTGGATTTAACCACGTATTTCAGCGTGTTTTTCCCATCAAGTGTGATGTTCAGTGCTGCCCCTGCAACAAAATCTTTCAGTGCGAAAACGAGCATCGCCACATTTTGCGTTGTTCCTGAAATGGTTCCTGCGTTCAGGTCCCTGTTCAGTTGGATTCGGCTGTACATCAACGGATGTTCCTGTTGGTATATACCGGCCCAGTAATAAGACCCGGATATGCCCGGACTTGCCGTGCTGAAATCAATTGTATTAACGGTGGAATCCGCGGGGCGTTTGTGCCATTGGAAGAAATCGAACATCGGTTTCCAATCCACGCTGTGGTCGCCGAACCAGTGGCTTCCTCCCGGATATTCATAGTAACTCATATCGGGATGGAAAGTCCCCAGTAACTGGCGCATCTGGCGGGCATAAGTAACGGGCACCGTTCTATCGGCATCGCCATGAAAAACATATACACCAAGTGGCTTGTAGTTGAAAGCCAGCTTCGG
>CAMLPA010000491.1 GCA_946481605.1 uncultured Flavihumibacter sp.
TGATATGGTCGTTCAGCCATTTCGAGAAATCACGTTCAATTTCATCGGACCAGCGGGCATCGATTTGTCCCGCAGTATATTTCCCTTCCCGCAGTCGTTCGTGGCCGAACATATCGCGCAGGCGAACAATCTCTGAAGTGGTCACTACTTTTTCCGCCAGGTGCGGCGGCACGAATACCACTACGCCCATTTTACCCAACACCACATCACCGGGCATAACGGTAACCGTTCGTATTCTTGTGGGCTGGTTAATGCCTACGATCATCGTATTCAGGTCGCCGGGCGGATTGTGGTGAGAAGGATCATAACTGGTGTAGAAAGAAGTGAAACCGCCAATCTCTTTAAGCCCTTCCACATCACGCAGCGCACCATCATACACAATACCGTTACCCGACTTCGCGTAGATGGCGTTCCCCACGTTATCACCAATGGTGGGACCATTTTTTTTCGCTCCGAACTGGTCGGCCACATACACATCTCCTTTCACAAGCAAATCAACAGCCCAGGTGTTCTGTCCTCTTTTTCCGGCTTTCTTACCTGCAGAATCGATGGCCTTCCACACATCGGGCCGACCGGGCATAAAGGTGGCCGTTACCGCCCTTCCCACCAATACACTATCAGGATTGATTCTTTCCCAGCCTTCCGCGATCTGGTAAGCGTATCCTGCATTTTTCATCACGGCCCATACTTCTTCCACGCTCACCGCTTTCATGCGCGCGAGGATTTTATCAGACACTTTCGGGCGTCCGTCGGGAAAGCGTTCACCCTTCCATTCAGGCGTAAGCGCGATCAGTTGTTCTTTGGATATCTGCACTTGTTGCGCGATACTTTGCATCCCCTGCATGAACAGCAGCAGCAACACAAAAATGGCTTTCTGTTTTATCATAAGACTTGTTTTAAGTTGAATGAATTAATTCCTCCTTTGCGGTTTCAGCCTTCGTTTCTTTAGGCAACCGGTTGTGCCACCAACTCGCCAGGGCCGATCCGGTAACGTTCATCAGCGGTGCGAATACGGCGGCGGCAAGGCCCACCGTAGCAACCTTTCCCATTTCCTTTGCGATACCAGATGCCAGTCCGGCGTTCTGCATTCCCACTTCTATCGCGATGGTGCGGCAATCTTTTTCAGGCATCCGGAACAGCCTTCCGCTCCAATAACCCAGTAAATACCCGAACATATTGTGCACCAGGGCCAGCACAATCAGCAAAGCGCCGATCTTCAGGAGATGATCCCTTCCAGCGGCCGTGATGATGGTTACGATAGCCGCGATGCTGAACATGGAAATGAACGGCATCGCATCGTCCAGCCATTGCATCTTTCCTCTTAATAGCCTGTTGAATAACAGTCCGGCACCAATTGGGATGATGATCATTTTAAGAATATCCCACATCATACTCAGCACATCAATTTCCACCAATGCTCCCGCAAGCAGGCGCATAAGCAAAGGCGTTACCAACGGCGCGATCAATGTGGTGATAGAAGTAATGGTAACAGAAAGTGCCAGGTTAGCCTTGGCGAGGTAAGCCATTACGTTGGAAGCGAGGCCGCTGGGTGAACAGCCGATCAGTATAATGCCTGCGGCGATCTCTGGTTCCAATCCGGAGATGCCCGCCAGCGCATAACCAAGAAAAGGCATAATGGTGAACTGGCTCATCACCCCGATCAATACACCTTTGGGAGACCGTGCGATGGCCGCGAAATCTTTCCAGCCCATGGAAGAACCCATGCCGAACATCAGTACCTGTATCAGTGGAATAATGGCGCCACTCAATTTAAAATCGCCCCATTGCAAAAAATAGCCGGGATGAAACATGGACAGCGCCACTGAAGCGAAGATGAAAGCCGTGAACGACATGCCTTTCAGCACAGGACTGCCACGGAATGCAAGGGCTATGCATACAAACGAGAGACTGAGCCCCCAGCCAGCTATGTTAATATTACCGCTGAACCAAAATACAGCAGCAGCTATCATGCAGACCGCTGAAAGCCCGTAAAATAACCTTGTATATTTTTTAAATGACATAAGCAATCGTTGAATGAAGAATAAACTATGGATGCTGTAAGGCGGCAATCGCCTCAAACTCACCCGACAATTTCGTACTGAGCCGTTCAAATATTTTATAGTATTTCATGTACAGTTTATGCACCTGCTTATCCGGCGTCACCATATCCGCAAGCACCACGGTTTTCGCGGCTTCTTCCAGCGAAGCGTATATGCCCATTTCAGTGGCGCTCAGCAGGTACGCACCGTAACTCACACTGTGGTAATGCTGCCTTAAACGAACCGGTTTATTGTAAATATGCGACACCAACTGCGTGAAAAACGGAATGCTTCCGAAACTACCGTTAATGCACAAACTATTTATCTTCCTGTGTTCTTCCAGTGTTTTACCAATGCTGTATATTTCAAAAAGAATCCCTTCGATGGTGGCACGCACAAAATGTGCTTTTTCGTGTTTGATGTTCATCCCGAAATAAACACCGCGCGCGTTGGCGTTCCAGATGGGTGCGCGTTCCCCGAGCAGGTAAGGCAGGAAGAGTAATCCATCAGAACCGGGTGTCACTTTGGACGCTTCGCTGATGAGTTCCATCATACTCTGTTCGATATCGAAGAGGTTCCTGAAATCCCCGAACTGCCGGGTGAACCACTCAAAAATCACCCCGCCGTTGTTGGTGGGACCGCCGGAAACATAGAGGTTTTCTGTAAGCAGGTAGTTGAAGAAACGTTGTTTTTCATCCTGCAGTACTTTATTGCCCATCACACGGACGGCGCCACTGTCTTCCACCGTAATGGTGGCCATTCCTTCACCATTCACACCATCGCCCAGTATCGCCATGCACCCGTCGCTGGAACCCACAAGTATCGTAGTATCCGCAGACAGACCGAGTGAAGTCTGATGGGCCTTACTCAGCTTCCCCGCTTTGGTAAAAACGGGAACGGGGTCGGGCAGCATACCAACGTTAATGCCCGCAAATTTCAACGCATCGGTATCCCATTTGATTTTGTGAATATTCAGCAAACCTGTGGCGGAGGCGATGCTGTAGTCGATCATATATTCCCCGGTAAGTTGCTGGAGGATATACGCTTTGAGCGAGAGGAATTTACTAACCTGTTTGAATTTATCTTTTTCATTGTTTTTGATCCACGCGATTTTGGCGAGTGGTGACATCGGGTGCAGCGGCGTTCCCGTTGCATTGTAAATTCTTTTTCCGAGGGAAGAACCTTTCAGCGTTTCTGCTTCTTTTATGGCCCTGTTATCGGCCCAGGTAATGGCATTGCCCATCGGGTTTCCTTTTTTATCCACAGCCAGCACACTGTGCATGGAAGAGCTGAAACAGATGCGCGACACCCTGTATTTCTTCGGATGAATCATCTCGTTCAGCAGGTTCTTCAGCACATACAACATGGTGATGA
>CAMLPA010000492.1 GCA_946481605.1 uncultured Flavihumibacter sp.
CACCGGCTTACAGGCAGATGTACCAGGTTTTTACCAATATGATCCGGGGTTATACTGTTGTTGGAGCACATGTTTTTGAAGAAGGGGTACAATCGTTGAAAGATGCAGGAATGGTACAGCAGGTATGGCCACTCGCCGGAAAAGTAACGCCATTGAAACCCGAGACTTCCGTTTCCTGGAACATCGGGATTGAACTGCGGCCCCTGACCACACTGGAACTGACCATAAACGGGTTTTACAACAACGTGCACAATCTCATCTGCGAACAACAGGTTGGCGTAAAAACCAATGGGGCACAGTTATTTTCGTACCTGAACATCGCCAAGGCATTTACTGCGGGAACAGAAGCAGGGTTTACCTGGAAGCCACATGCAAACCTCCAGGTTTCAGGAGGATACCAATTGTTGTACGCCAAAGACAGAACCATATTGCACGACTCTATTAAAAACGGGAACGCTACGGTACGCGATGTGCCGCCACGAAAAGCAGCGCCTTCCGATTATATTGGTCTGCCCAACCGCAGCAGGCACGCTGCCACACTCCAGTTTTTTTACGCATTCAAACCCTGGAAAATCACTGCCTCACTCCGTGGCATATACCGTAGTCGTGCCGGTTTTCTCGACAGAGACGTGAATGGCTTCATTGATCCCTACGATGTATTCATTAACGGATACGCTTTGTTCAACGCCTCTTTTCAAAAAGAGCTCGGTAAAAAACTGACCCTGAAACTGGTCATCGACAACATCACCAATCATACAGATTACTTAATGCCCGCCCAACCCGGCAGAATGATCCTAGCCGGATTTTCACTGAATCTTTCAAAAGAAAAACACCCATGAACAAAGTTATTTTCTCCCTGCTTATCTGCTCACTGACTCTATTCTCCTGTAAAAAAGAAACGGAAACCAATCAGAACGATGCGCACAGCATCTTTGTAAAGGACCTTGCAGGTGACACCTCCGCTTCCATGCAAAATGGTGCCGCATCTTTCAAAAACCTGTATTTCAGTTTTCAAACGAATAGGGCGGTTACTGTTGAAGATGCTGAAAAAAAATCGTTGAAATGGGATATCGCCTTTACAGGTCCGTATAACTCGGAAGTATATCTGAACAATGGATCAAATCCGAACAACCCCGGTTTTGAAGGGCCGGGTCTTGGCGCAGTGGTGGTCATAGAGAAACCTTACAACGATGTGCACGAGGCACCCGATGATGCCGCCTTTCAAACCGCCAATCTTTCCAAAATAGGTTGGGATGCAGGAAACGGAAAAGGCTGGTTCTACTATTCACTCGACAACCACATTATGGTGCCCATCAGGAACCGCACCTTTGTGTTACGAACTGCTGCCGGCAAATACGCCAAACTGGAGCTCATCAATGCCTACAAG
This sequence comes from uncultured Flavihumibacter sp., assembly GCA_946481605.1. The sequence goes on from CAMLPA010000492.1 coordinate 1,388, forward strand.
GGAAATCCGCCGGTAGTAACAGATATGTTCTGGCCTGCGCCGTATTTTACTTTCCGGTATTTTGTGCAGAAAGATGGCGGAAGAAGTTTACGAACAGGAAACTGAGTCCACGCGATTGCTTCCTGCTTCGTTCCTCGCAGCCCTCGCAATGCTAGGAAGCTAAGACACAAGGCATTGTTTGTGTTCGGGCAGTTTCTGCTCAGTAGGTGGTTTTTTGTTGCTCGCAACGGGCTAGCAATGTCGTGAAACGCATATTTATGAGGATATAATTTTAATACCCCTTCTAATGTATTCGGTGATTTATTATTTTCAGTGAAATTATGTAGATGAAATTGACCTTATCTCTTCTTCTATCTTTCTTGTTTTGGGTAGATAAAACCGTATCCGCTCAGCCTTCCGCACAAAATTTTACACTTAAAGTAAAGATAAAACCCTCTTCCGCAATTGAAATAGGCATGGGAGAGGCTCATTTTTTGAAAGGCTTTAAATCTTCTTCCGAAAGAATATCTAAGGTTACGAAAGGCGATAGTATGGTTATTTTCTCAGGTAATATTTCTTATCCAACGGGGGTAAGGATTTATGGAAGTATGGGCGAAATTTCATTCAATGAACTGTTGTTTATTGAGCCCGGAGAACAGCAGGTGGAACTTATTAAGCAGAAAGATGCGCTCCGAATCATCCAACGTCCGGACACAAAGATTGAAAAAGAGTACATGACATTTCAGAAATTTACGGGCCTCAAAAATCCGCAAGACAAGATACCCCCCTCTACATTTCTCAATTACGTAAAAGCAAACCCATCGTCTTATGTAGCGTTATTTTTTCTGATAGATCAGGCTTTCAACCATGACCTTCACCCCGAGGTTAAAAAAGTCATTGAAGCATTTTCCGACTCCGTCCGGCGATCTAAAGGATTGAGTTTTTTTAACACACAATACTTCCCTGATGCCGTATTGAAAGATGCCTTCGTATTGAATGAAGACGGAACGAAGGTTCCAGTTTTGCAAAAAGATACGAAGGACTTCCTGTTCATCGATTTTTGGTTTACAGGTTGCGCCGCCTGTTATACGTTAATGGAAAAAATTAAAACTGAATATTATCCCCAATTCTCAGACAAGGTTACGTTTCTTAACATAAATACCGACGAAGAAGGCTTTACGCAAGATGCTTTGAACATCCACAAAAAGCTTGATCTCCCGTGGACCAATTACTGGGATCCTTCCGCTACGGTATTCAGTAAATACCGATCCTTCTACAAATATCCCTGTAATATATTGCTGGATAAGACCGGGCGTATTATTGCCAATGATATCGATATCGCTTTTCTGAAGGATTTCGTGGACTAATGCTCATGAACATTGCCTTGGAATTTCACTCATGAACTAACGTTGCGCCAGCGAGGACCAAAGCAGCACGCCTCCGCGAGAAAAATTCCTTCAGCCAGCAACACCTCAACCGCTCCTTGCGGCTTATCGTTGCGAGTGTACGAAGCAATTGCCCCCCCTTAACCAAACCTACCCGCATACAAACAAAGCCTTGCGTCCTTGCCCCTTTGCGTCCCTACGTGAAAAAAAATCACTTCACCCCCACCAACACATACTTCTTCCCTTTCTCCGCAGTAAACCGCAACATATAATAACCCTTTTCTTTCTTACTCTTCAGCGCCGTTCCCTTCAACACCACAGGAACACTGGTTTTCACCACGCATTTCCCGTTCTGCGAAGCCATGATCACCGCGTTTGCCAACTGCTTATCTTTCCATTGCAAAGCAACTTTGTACCCACCTCTGGCTTTCAGTCCGCTGATCTCACCTTCAGACCAGGCAGCGGGCAGCGCGGGCAGCAGGTGCAGTTCTCCCAAATGGCTCTGGAGCAGCATTTCAGCCATGCCAGCCGTTCCGGCGAAATTACCATCAATCTGGAAGGGGGGATGCGCATCGAAGAAGTTAGGGTATGTTCCACCGCCACCTTTCCCGTCGGGACCGGAATAATTGAGCAGGTTACGGATCAGCTTATAGGCAT
>CAMLPA010000493.1 GCA_946481605.1 uncultured Flavihumibacter sp.
TCGCGGAGGCGGTTGCTGTACGAATAGTTGTACACCTGGTTGGCGCCGAGTACATTGTTGATGGAGAGTACCCAAACAACGAACGTGTTGGTCTTCTTCCCGATATTGGGCAGGTAGTTGAAAGACAGGCTCATACTGTGAAAGTCCTTTGTACGGTCGGATAGAAACTGATTGGAAGGTTTATTCGGGTTGAAGTACGGCCTTCCGGTAGCATAAGTGTATGACCCGTTGATATTGGTTTTGAGTGGAGTAACAAATTTTTTCACGACCAGCGAAGCAGTGTGGTTGGCCGCGAAACCAGGTTGGGTGGCGAATGGAAAATTGAGGTGGTCGCGCTCCGTATCCAGCCAGGAGTAAGAAATCCAGTAGTCCATGTTCTTAATAGTTTTCCTATCGCGCCAGAACAATTCAAATCCTTTCGCGTATCCGTTTCCGTTATTGTTTGTGTCGGGCACTGTTTTTACGAGCGCGTCATATTTTTTGTAAAATACTTCAGTACGAAGGGTATAGTTTCTGGAGATCAGTTGATAGTTGAGGATATAGTGTGCGGCACGGGTGTAACGAAGGTGCTGTTGGAGAAAAAGAAAATTGTTTTCCGGCTTCTGATAGAATATTCCGTAAGCGGCAGATACCTGGGCTTTTTCACCTACCCGTTGTGCGAGGGAAAAACGGGGTGCGAGGTTGTATTTTCCCAATAAAGAACTGTATTCCGCACGGATACCGGGTTTTGCGGCCAGCCCGCTTGTGATGTACAGATCGGCTTCAGTGAACAGGGCAGTATAGTTGTCGTTTAGTTTGCCCGCAGCATTTTGTATAAAGGGATTATTGAAAAATTGGCGGTCTCGGTAAAAGAACTGCTCGCCACCGAAACGGATGGCGCTGAGGCCACCAAACTTCTTTGTAATGACCATTCTCGCCTGGTAGAGTTCTCCCTTCGTATCCACTGAAAAGTTCTGCGCGTCCAGCACGTCAATACCTGATGAAGGTGTGGGCTTATTGTCAGGATTTTGCAGTGCGGCTTTAATTTCATCCCTGTTTTTACTGAAGGAAATACCCAGTTCCGAACTCCAGTTGTTGCCCCATCTTTCTCTCCAGGAAACATTTGAATAGAGGTTAAGGTTATCGAGAGCGAAGGCGTTTTTCAGTCCGGTGGAATCAAGGTTTTCAGAACGCAGGCCCAGTTTGGAAAAATTGGAATACGCGTACATTTTAACCATACCACCGCGCTTTGTTTTGATCCTGAAGTTGCCTTCAATGTTATGGAACTGCGGCACCTTAAAATAGTCGGGTTGTTGTTTCACCACTTTGAAATAAGGCAACAGATTCGTATAACTGTAATTGATACCCCAGGATGATTTTTTATCTTTTGAAAGGTGCTGAAAACCACCGTTCAGTCCTACCGTTGAAATACCGATATCAGCGGAAGATTTTTCCGGCAGGTCAATAGATTCAAGGATCAGTACGGAAGAAAGGGCCTGGCCGTACAAAGCGGAATAACCACCGCTGCTGAATACCGTTCCTTTAAAAAGAAAGGGAGAAAAACGTCCGCGCTGCGCGATATTGGGCACGCTTGAAAAGAAGGGGTTGTTCACCATGGTGCCATCAATAAATGTTTTGGCTTCATAGCCTGCGCCACCTCTTACAAAGAGGCCTTCAGTTTCCCCGATCTGCTGGGTTCCTGGCAATGTGCGGATGGCGGAAGTAATGTCTGCGTTTGCACTGGCGGTGGTCACGATATCCAGTGAAGTGAGCACGGTACCACGCTTCTTATCCCCTGCTTCAAAGCTGCCCGCGGTAATCACCACCGCTTTTAGTTCATCCTGGTTTTCCTTTAAAAGAATGGTAAGGGGCGCGATGGTGGAATCCAGGTTCAACTGGTCGATCCAGTCTTTGTAACCGGGCGCTTTCACTTCTATGATGAACTTCCCTTTTTCGGTGGTGGAGAAGCTGAATTGACCCAAAGAATCGGATGTGGCGCCATCATACGAATCCTGGAGCGCAATGGCTGCACCTTTTACCGGGCGTCCTTTCTGGTTGATCACTTTTCCCTTAACCACTTGCTGAGCTTGTGTTTGGGAGCAGAAAAGCAGTAGTATGAGTAGTGTTAGGATTGGTTTCAATGCCAAAATTTTATCGAATGTAAACTAGTTTATAATATAAACCAAATGGAAAGGAAATAATTTATATAACATTTTTTGCGCTTGCGTTGATGGGGTGGTAGCTTCAGCACACATAAAGCAATAGCCAGGTGGGAAGCAGCGAATCAGGTTATCGCCGGGCTTCAGATAGCCAAGCCTACCAGAAAGGCAAGTTCCTACTTTCATCCCTTTCGCTAACAATTCAACTCCAAATACACAGGTGTACAGGAAAACATTTTTTGCATTAACAATAATTATACGGCTGGGGGTACTGGCCATACTTGTAATTGAGTAAACCACCGAGAGATTATCCATAAAATGAATATAGTTGCAAAAGGAAACTACTTTAAACATGAATACGAAAGCTAAGGGATGCCGCAAATAGGCTTTAAGTAATATTACGAGGTTGCTGCAAACCTGAATACCATAGCCCATTGGAGTTTGCCGCTAAAGTTATTTTATTAACCCTGTCGGATAATTCATAATAAGATTGAATTTATGTAAGCTCACTTTCTTTAAAGTTTGTCCGGTACATACAAGACAGTCGCTCAACATGCTTTGTGTATTTTGATGTAGATCGCCGCAATCCAAAGCATTATATACTATGAGGGATTAGCGCTGAAATAGTTTCGTTATTCTTTGGGGATGGCAACTAAAGTTGTGGCGGTAACCGATGAAAGCTTACCGCTAACAATCTTTCGGTAGATTATGGGAGATTACCACTAAAATGATTGCGCTAACGTATGGGAGATTGCCACTTCGTGGCAATAGGAATGCCGGAACTAAGAATAGCCCCGGCTTTAGCATCCGTACCCTTTAAATAGTAGGCGTTTAAACTGAAACTGGTTTCAGTCTATAATATGTTGTTGATCTGTTGTTTGCTTGAAAAAACAGCGCTGAGCACATTCATGACGCTGCACACGGGTTGGCACATGAAACGATGTATCATTTTCTTTGGGTTTCTGATATAACTATCCCTTGCGGGAATACAATAAAAAGGTAAACAGGAAAATTGGAAGCGGGGGAATTTCAGTAGATAATTGGGTACGGAGGATTAGTATGACACAAAGATGTAAATCATTTTTGAATTGTGCAAGTGTCGCTTAAAAAAAATTAAGCCCCGCCACCAACGTTACAATGAGTGGTGACGGGGCTTACAGAAATACGTAAAAATATCTTTCCGTTTTAAAACGGATAGTGTTCCGTGGAAAACACCCACATCAATAACGGAAAACAACGTCGGTGGCACC
>CAMLPA010000494.1 GCA_946481605.1 uncultured Flavihumibacter sp.
GGCGGCAGGGAATCGCGCGGTCCCCCGGTGGGCGCGGCCATATTGGCGCAACTCTGCAGCCAGATCAGAAGTACTGTGGTGATTATACTGAAAGAAAGCCCGTTCTTTAATTGCGTCATCTTACGGAAAAATATGTGCAAACTTAGGGAGATTTCACCCAGCGTACGGAAGCTGCCGGTTAATTTCTCCCTAAAGCTTACGCTTCGCCCTCATCGGGGTTCAAAGTATGCAGGCTCACGGCCAGTTCGTTCGTTTTCACAAAATTGCACCAGTGGCAGTCGGAGGCCCCGCAGCCGGTGTAAAAATCGTGCGCCTGTATGCGTTCCCACACGGTTTTGATCTGTTGTTTCACGGTGGTGGTATCGGCATCGGTGATCAGCACTTTCTCCTTGCGGTATTGTTTCTTTTTATCGGGTTCAATGAAATCAAATTCGGAACTGATCACTTTCCATTCGCGGTTCTCGTAGCCATCCACCAGGATTTTATAGAAAACAGCCTGCCGCCAGTAGTCGCCGCCGTTGGGCTCTTTTTCAGAAGGACCGGCCAATTTTTTGATCCCGTTGTCCGGGTCGCCTGATTTGTAGTCCACCACGTTTACGTTGCTGCCGTCAAATTCGAGTTTGTCCAGTTTTCCTTTCAGGGGCACCCCATCCACTACTACGTTCCGGATGTTCCGCTCCACCACTACCACTTTGTTCCACCTGTCAATATAATACTGGTAGTAATTGGCGAGAATCTCCTTGCCATATTCCATTCTTCTGTCAAACTGTTCTTTGGTAAAACTCTCGCGGTGGCGGTACATGTACCAGGAGAAATCTTCCAGGAATACCTGCATGGGCGGGAACTGCTTGTTCATGTCCTGCATTTTCCTGAAAAGTTGTTCCACTGCGTGGTGCACGGCGGAACCAAATTCGGTGGCTTCGTTTTTCGGGGAAGGAATGCGGATCAGGCTTCTGAAATAAAATTCCAGCGGGCATTTCAGGTAATTGCTCAATGCCGTAACGTTCATCGTAAAGCGTTCCAGCACCCGCGTAATGAATTCCGTTTCCAGCCTTTCGATTTCAGGTGCCGCGGGTTGTGAGAAGTTCACGATATTAAATTCAGCCATTATTTCGGGCGATACCACGGGCCTTTCCACGGGCAATGGGTTCTCCTGCTGGATTTCTGCGAGGAACATGGAAGGTTCCAGTTCCTTGTTATCGTCTTTGAAACGCGCGTAGGAAATGTACAAATGTTTTTCGGCACGGGTGAGCGCCACATAAAAGAGACGCCGCAGTTCTTCCCTGCTGTTCTCGTTTCCAGAAGTTCCTTCCGTAGAAGAGAAAAGGGTGTCGGGCATTTTATAACCACCGCCGGGTTTTCTTTTCTTCTCCCAGAAAGACGCGTTGCAGCCTGCCAGGAAAACATATTCATATTCCAGTCCTTTGGAGCCGTGGGCGGTCAGCAGGTTCACGCCTTTGTCGTTGCCACTCACCTGCACCAGGGGCAGCACGAGTCCTTCTTTCTCCATGGTGTCCAGGGTTTCCACCAGTTGGTGCAGACGCAGGGTAGGGTTGCGGCGGGTTTCTTCCTTCACGAACTCAAACATGGCGGTGAGCACCTGCATCTGCCACACTTTATCGGGCTGTTTCAGAATGTGCGCCAGAACGCCCGCTTCGCGGATGATCTGCTCCATCAATCCCTGCAAAGTGGTGTTGGGAACAGCGGACAGCAGCGCTTCGATAATACGCGATGCTCTTTTGAGGTGCCCGTGGATGCCCGTGCTGAACAACTCCCGTTGCGGTTCGGTGGATTTGGTATGAAGGTATTGCCGTAAACTGCTCCTGAGCCCTGAGCCACTGCTGTTTTTATCGGCCAGTTCTGCGGTGAGCCGGGCAATATCCACGGAAGGAATATTGAACCAGTTGATGTGCAGGATTTCGAAAAGGAAGCCGTCGCCACCGTATGTAGTATCGTGTTCCGCGTCAAGGTATTTCAGCAGGCGGATCAGTTGTTGTGCCAGCGGGATGGTAAAAAGATTGAGATTTCGCTTACTGTACACCGGTACATCACGGGCCTGCAGGAAAAGCGCCAGTTCTTCGCCGTATTTGTTTTCCTTGTAAATAACGGCGATGCGACCGGGCGGCACCTGTTTTTCTTTCACCAGTTGCGCTATTTCCAGTGTGATGGCCGCCATTTCCTGGCGGGGCGAAAGGTATTCGCGGATCACGGGTGTGTGCTTGAGTTCCATCAATCCCGGCCTGCTGGAAAGCAGTTCCTTGCTGAGCCCGGGCAATTGTTTCACCAGGCGTTCCTCGTTGGAATCGATCAGTTTTTTAGATGCATCAAGTATGGGTTGGGTGGAACGGTAGTTCTGCGTAAGCACCAATGTGCGAAGTTGTTGCTGGTAGGTATCTGCGAAGTTCAGCATATTCTCCACGTTCGCGCCCTGGAACCGGTATATCGACTGGTCATCGTCGCCCACCACAAAAATGTTAGGCGTATCCCAGTAGGCGATCAGTTGCGCCACCAGTTTGTTCTGGCTGCCGCTGGTATCCTGGTATTCATCCACCAGGATATAGAGATACTGTTCCTGGTAGTGCCGGAGGAGTTGTTCATTCTCCGAAAAAGCACGGATCACCCAATTGATCATATCATCGAAATCGTAGCGGTTCCTGCTGCGCATGATTTCCTGGAAGGGTTCGAACGCATTTACAGCGGCCCTGAGTTTTTCAATCTTGCCTTTTTCTTCTTCAATCTTATCGGTGCGAAGGTCTCCTTTTTTAAATTCCTTCGTGGCCCTTTTGGTGATGTATTCTTCCCGTTCCGGCAGCGAAGCGATGTATTCATCGATCTTCTGGTTCATGCCTTCGGGCGTCCATCCTTCTTTTTTCATCACACTGAAAAGATCGGTAAGCCCTTTTATTTCGAAATACACATTGCCGCGGTACCTTTTGAGCGGATGGTTCTTCGGGAAACCATCGATCAGTTCCTTCATCATCTCGATTCTTTCCAGGTCTGAAACCGGGTCCAGCACATGCTTTTCGAAAAGGGGGAGGTTCTCCTGGATCACATCGTTGCAGAAAGCGTGGAAAGTGTAGATGTTCACTTTATAAGCATCCGGGCCGATGAACTGCAGCAGCCTTTTGCGCATGGCCACCACGCCGGCATCGGTATAGGTCAGACAAAGTATATTTTCGGGGCGCGTATCGGTGTCCAGCAGGATTTTCGCGATCCGGGCGCCCAGGATCTGTGTTTTTCCCGTTCCCGGTCCGGCGATTACCATCACCGGTCCTTCGATGGTATCCACCGCTTTTTGCTGGGTGGGGTTGAGGGCGTTATAGGCTTCCCGGTATTGCTGCCGGAGTTCATTGTTCATTTTCACCATAGCATAAAGTTGAACTTTTTC
>CAMLPA010000495.1 GCA_946481605.1 uncultured Flavihumibacter sp.
GTGTATTCGGCCACATTGTAAAATTCCGGGTCCATCAGGCCTGAAGCGAGCAGGTTTTGCAACGTATGCGGATCGTCTAATGCGCCTGTTTTGTTCCCTGCCCCCGGAGGAACTTTGTACCCTCTTCTGGCCGAAACTTTGTAGAGCCGGTCGATATCCAGCCCGCCTTCGGCCCGGAGGTACGTGATGATTTTCTGGGTATCTTCTTTCGTGAGTCCGGTGTCCAGCTTTTCTTCATGCACGGCCTTCGCAAGCCATTCGTTCATATAACCACGCACATCGTTGTGGATTTCGCGGATGCGGATTTTTTTGTTGGAAAGCGGCCCTTTGCCTTCACTGAAAAAATAGGCGTTCTCATTGATGTTGTTGTACACCTCCAACGGCACGCCGAGTTCACGGCAATAGTGCATGGTTACTTCATGGTGGTGCGGAATCCTCGAAGGGCCTGCATTGTAGTAATACCCGGGATCGAAGGACGCGACCTGCTTTCCATTGGTTACTTCTTCATGCACAGTGCCGTTCCGGATTGAAAAACACCTTCCGCCCGCGCGGTGCGAAGCTTCCAGTATGGTGCACTGGTAGCCGAGTTTCTGCAATTCGTATGCGGAAGTAAGTCCGCAAAGCCCTCCGCCAAGTATCAATATATGTTTGCCTTTCGCGCCTGGTTCGGTATTCATGGGACGCATGGGAGCAGCCCGTAGCATATCCAGCGCCATCATAGCGGGATAGGTAAGTGCCGGCACCACTGCGAGGAAGTTCCTCCTGGTGATATTTTTCAAACGTAGCAGTTTTAATTCAGGTACTACAAGTTACGAAAACCTGTAATAGCCTGACCTGGTTTTAAAAAATCAGCGCAGCTACAGCATGGGTGGCAAAGACAGACAGTAGTACGGTCAGATCCGGAAACTTTCGTTGATGGCGTTCTTGTAGGTTTCGCCGATGGGCAAGGCACCTGCATCGGTCAGCAACACCATTCCTTTCTCAATATAATTGATATGTTGCAGATTGATGATATAAGATTTATGAATACGCAGGAACTGGTAGGGTTTCAGCCGCGCCTCTGCTTCTTTCATGGTCATGAGGCTGAGGATTTTTTCTTTTTTGAAATGAAAGGCCACATAACTCTTGAGCCCTTCCACATAAAGAATATCCTGTATCCTCACGCGTACCACTCTATTCCCGCTTTTGATGAACAGATGCTCTCCTGAAGTGGTGGCGGCACCACCCGGATTTGCGGCAGGAAGAGGGTTCGCGGAAGTAAAATAAATGCGGCGCACTTTTTCCAGGGCAAAGAATAACCTTGCGAAAGAAACAGGTTTCAGCATATAGTCTACCACGCCCGCTTCAAAAGCCTGGAGCGCGTGTTCGGGAGAAGAGGCCGTGAGCACCACGGCGGTGAGCGGAATGAATTGTTTCACCCAGGCGATGTCTTCACCCGATTGTTCTTCCGCGTCTATCAGGCACAGGTCCACTTTCTCCTGTTTGCAGAATGCGAGCCCGTCTTCGAGTGTATTGAACCATCCCAGCAGGTTCACGTCATTCATCAGGTGAATGTGCTCCGTAAGCGTATTCGAGGAAGAAACATCCTTTTCTATGACGATGCAGTTGATCATGGGAGAAGAATTTTGGATGTTGAATTTTGAATGATGGATGGAGCCCGTTGCTTGTAACAAACCAAAGAAAAACAGAAGTCTGGATAAAACAGCTCAATCCAAAATCCAAAATTCAACATTCAACATTAAAAAACATATCCCTCAAAACGACTATGGGAATATACCCAGTTCGGCATACGCCACACCCACTTTATTGATGGCCACCACATAAGCAGCGGTACGCATATCGGGGATAGCGGGATTGTTCTTCCAGAGGTCCATGATTTCGCGGGTGGCGGTAATCATTGTTTCTTCCAGTCCACTGTACACCAGATCCACTTCATCAGGACCGTGCATGATAAACTGCCGTTGGGTATCGTTCACCCTTTTGCCCGTGAGTTCTTCGATCTGCTGAAGGATTTCTGTATTCAGGTTCTCTGTAAAGCGTTTTTCCAATCGTCCGTAACGCACGTGGCTGAGGTTCTTCAACCATTCGAAGTAAGAAACGGTAACACCGCCGGCGTTCAGGTACATATCAGGTACAACGAGTACTCCTCTTTTCACGAATTCTTCATCCGCTTCAGGCGTGAGTGGTCCGTTGGCGGCTTCACCAATAATCTTTGCTTTTACGCGTGGTGCGTTTTCGCCGTTGATCACGTTTTCCAGTGCCGCGGGGATCAGGATATCACATTCCAGTTCCAGCGCTTCTCCTGAAACGGGGAGGTTGGTTGCGCCGGGGAAATCGAGGATAGAACCAGTTTTTTTCCTGTGCTGGAACACTTCTTCTTCATTCAATCCGGCAGGGTTCATGATCGCACCTTCAAATTCAGATATAGCGATCACTTTAGCGCCACCTTCGCGGAAGAACTTGGCGGCATGGTAACCCACGTTACCGAGTCCCTGCACCACCACGCGCTTCTCTTTTACGCCAACCGTAAGACCAAGGCGCTCCATCACATCAGGCATCTTACATACTTCGCGGATGCCGTAGAAAACACCCAGTCCGGTAGCTTCCTTACGACCGCGTACACCGCCTTGTGTTACGGGTTTACCGGTTACACAACCGAGCGCATCTACTTCACCGGGACGCATGCTGATGTAGGTATCCAGTATCCAGGCCATTTCTCTTTCACCTGTACCGTAATCGGGGGCGGGAACATCAGTTCCTGGTCCGATGAAGTTCTTCTTGATCAGTTCAGAAGTATACCTCCTGGTGATCTTTTCGAGTTCGAAAGGCGTATATTTTTTGGGATCGATGCTGATACCACCTTTGGCTCCGCCGAAGGGTACGTTCACGATCGCGCATTTGTAGGTCATAAGGGCGGCCAGGGCCATTACCTCGTCAAGGTTTACTGCTGTGGAGAAGCGGATACCGCCTTTGCAAGGTGTTTTGTGGTGGGAGTGCTGAACGCGGTAGGCTTTGATCACTTCAATTTTGTCGCCGATCTTAACGGGGAAGTGCATCCGGTAAACGGAGTTGCATTGTTTGATCTGCTCGAGGATACCCGGATCCCAACTGGTGAATTTTGCAGCTTTGTCGAAACTTTCCTGTACGGCGTCAAAAAAACTGTACTCGTGCTGAACTGCCATGATTTGTGTTTTTCGTTTTATATATGGTTAACAATCGTTACGGTGGTGGTGTTTTATCCTTCTTTCTCCAATTTATTGATTTTTCTTTCCAAACGCACGAGGTAGAAAAAAACGCCGGCAAGTATGGTGATAACAACGGCTACCACTACGTATATTTTACCATTGCTGCGCATGGTGTCGGCCATTTC
>CAMLPA010000496.1 GCA_946481605.1 uncultured Flavihumibacter sp.
AACATTACGGTCCGCAGGGAGGGCTGCTGGATGGAAAAGGAGGTGGACTTTTCGGTTATACCGACCTGTATGGCGGTTACAGTGGCGGTCAGGCGGAGTACGTGCGTGTGCCTTACGCCAACAATGGGCCCAGGATTGTGCCGGCGGGAATAAGCGACGACCAGGTACTTTTCCTGACCGATATTTTTCCAACGGGTTGGTCCGCCATCGACTGGGCGGAATTGAAAGGAGGAGAAACCGTAGTGGTATTCGGCTGCGGTCCCGTAGGGATTATGGCGCAGAAGGCAGCCTGGCTGAAAGGTGCAGGACGCGTGATTGGCGTGGATATTCTTCCTTACCGCCTTGAAATGGCCCGTCGCTCGGCTTCAGTAGAAACGATCAACGCCTCGGAAAATGATCCCGTTGAAGTGATCCGCGAATGGACCGGCGGCTACGGTGCCGATGTATGTGTGGATGCCGTGGGTATGGAAGCCGACCGGAACTGGCTGGAGAAAGCCGCTAATGTGATCCAGGGCGAGAAAGGCTCTATGAAAGTACTCGAAGCCTGCTTTGATGCGGTGAGAAGGGGAGGAACAGTAACGGTGGTAGGCGTTTACGGTACACCGTACAACAAATTCCCGCTCCACCAGATTTTCGATAAGGGCATTAAAGTGATGGGCGGACAGGCATGGGTACACAAATACATTGATGAGCTGATGCAGCTTGTTGTAACGGGGAAGGTGGTGCTGGATGATATTATTACCCACAAAGTAGCGTTGAACACCGCACCCGATATGTACGATATCTTCAATAAGAAAGAGGACAATTGTGTGAAAGTGGTGCTGAATCCCTGGATGTAGCGGTTTTTATCCTGAATCTCCTAGATTTGTTGGAACTGACCAACCATGAGCAAAGAGATCAGGAATATTGTATCAGCTTACGAAGCTGCCTGCGCCGCCAGTAAAAAAGTAGTGCTGGCCACTGTGGTGCATGTGGAAGGTTCCTCGTACCGCAGGCCCGGCGCAAGAATGCTGGTAGATGAAGACGGCAGGATTACCGGCGCCATCAGTGGGGGATGTCTGGAAGGAGATGCTTTGCGTCGTGCCATGCAGGTGATCACTTCTAATGAAAAAAGATTAATCACTTACGATACTTCTCTCGAAGATGACCTTGAATTCGGGGTGCAACTGGGTTGTAATGGTGTGGTGCATATTCTTTTCGAACCTGTTGATCCAGTTGATGAACTGAATCCCGTTCTTTTGCTGAAGCAGTGTGTGGAAGGAAATGATACTGAAAAAGTACTTGTAACTCTGTTCAATCTGAACGATCCGCAATGCCAGGAAGCGGGAACCTGCATGTTCTTTGCCAATGCGGTAGTATACAGTGTTCACAAAATGGAGCAGGGCTTGCTTTCTGAATTGCGTGAATGTATTTTTGCTGCTTTCGAACAGCGGCGTTCCATAAAAATCGATCTGCAAACAAGATCACTTACAGCGCTGGTTCAATGGGTAAAACCACCCGTATCGCTGGTGGTGATCGGAGCTGGAAACGATGCCCTGCCGCTGGTGGAAATGGCTGCGGTATTAGGTTGGGAAGTAACCGTGGCTGATGGCCGGAGCAGTCACGTCAGTTTAAAAAGATTCCCAGGTGTTAAAAGGATTATTGTCGGGAAACCGGATGAAGTGGTGGCGAAAGTAAACCTGGACCACCATACTGCACTGATACTAATGACTCACAATTTTAATTACGACCGTGACTGCATAAAGGCGCTCAGTGTCCATGCTCCAGCTTACGTCGGATGCCTTGGGCCAAAAAAGCGATTGGAAAAGATATGGAAAGAATTGGAAGAAAACGGCACGCGATTAAGTGAAGATTTCAAAAAAATTGTTCATGGTCCCGCAGGGCTTGATATCGGCGCGGAGTTGCCGGAAGAAATTGCGCTGTCTATAATAGCGGAGATTAAAGCTGTTTTTGAAAACCGGAATGGTGCATTCCTTAAAAACAGGCAGGCGCCCATTCATGACAACAGATAAATTTATACCGCAACGTTTGCCTGTTGAAAAGCGCGCCGTTATTGTGCTTGCGGCAGGTGCCTCCACACGCATGGGGAGTCCTAAACAGTTGTTGCCCTACAAGGGAAAAACACTTTTGCAACAGATAGCCGATACGGCGAAAGCCGCCGAAGTTGCTTTGGTGATAACAATACTCGGGGCGAATGCGGAAACTATTCTTCAACAATTAGGTGCGGGAATCCATCCTTATGTAGTGAACGAAAACTGGCGGGAGGGCATGGCTTCTTCCATACAATCCGGGTTGAAAAAAGCGCTGGAGCTGCGCCCTGGTCTCGAAGCTGTGGCTTTTTTAGTGGGCGACCAGCCCTTCCTGAGCAGTACGGTCATCAACGAACTCTTCACGCTGATGGAAAATACCGGTTCACCAATTGTGGCATGTAGTTATGAAGGCACGCTGGGCGTTCCGGCTGTGTTCAGCAAGACTGTATTTCCGGCATTGATGGAATTGAAAGGAGAGGAGGGCGCGAAAAAGCTTATCAGAGCAGCGGGTGCGCGGGTTGCGCTATTTGATTTTCCGCAAGGTGCAATTGATGTTGATACAAAGGAAGATTATGCCAGGCTCCCGAAATAATATCCCATTAGGTAATTTACGAACGGGGCCGCAGATAAGGTTCCACTGAAGCGATCAGTTTGTGCAGGGCATTGTTCAGGTGCCGGTCTACGGTTTTTGTTGAAATTCCCAGAATATCGGCTACTTCGCGGTAGGAGAAGCCGTCTTCCCGCACCAGTTTATACACCATCTGGCATTTTGGGGGCAGCAGACTGATGGCGTGCATTACTTTTTCCCGGAACTCCTGGTCCAGGAGATGGTCTTCGGGAGAACCATAAATCCCGGTTTGTAAATTGATTTCTATCGTATCGAAATCCAGGGTTTCAATGGTTTTATTACGGGCAATATGGTTGAGCGCCGCATTCCGCACGGCACGGTACAGGTATAGCTTCAGGTTTTCCACGCGCAGTAATTCTGTACGCATGGTCCATATTTTCAGCATTACATCGGACACAATTTCTTCTGCCGTTTCCTCTGATCTTACAAAATCTCTCGCGAACCCCGTCAGTTGCCGGTGAAAATGGATGAACAGTTTCCGGTAGGAGCGTTCATCTCTTTGTTCGGCTACCTTTTGCTGGAGTTGCGATATATCTTCCACAGATAATCTATCCATAATAATCACAATCGGGCGGTAAATATAGACATATTTCATTTTTTAGGGCTGGTCCGAAAAAAAACCGGGCAACGAGTGGGGATATCTTTCAAATACTGTGTCTTATTGTTTACACAATGAAAGATCGATTCAC
>CAMLPA010000497.1 GCA_946481605.1 uncultured Flavihumibacter sp.
AAAGAAGAGGATCTCCAGGAACAAAGTGTTATCATCACTTACCGTTCTACAATGATTACTCCCGTTCCGGACACGCGACTGTCTTCGCTTCTGTTGTACCCCAATCCATCCAAGGCAGGCTTTTATACCGACCTGGGCACATCGCCGGCAGGACCTTACAATATCGTGGTATTCGATATGCTGGGCAGAGCCGCTTTCTCAAAAAAGATCAACTGGGTTCAGGGTAGCCCGATACCGGTTCAGTTGCCCGGAACAATAAGGAAAGGAATGTATTTCGTTCAGGTAAAAACTGAAAAAGGAAAGAGCATCCACGCCACCAAACTGCTGATTGAATAACCGTTTTTTAACGGTATCCACATTTGTTTTTCCACCCATCGCCAAACAAAACCAGCGCATTATATGTACATTAGGTGAACTTAAACGCCGATGTACATACCATGAAAGTGATCTGGAAATACCTGCAGCCTTACCGTTGGTGGATACTGCTGGCCTTAGTGCTGGCGGGTGCCGCGCAGGTGCTCGCGTTGTACGATCCTGTTATTTTCGGAAAGATCATCGATGAATACGCGCTGAAACCCGGTGATAAATCGGATGAGGAAATGGTGAACGGGGTGATGCTGCTTTTGGCCCTGGCAATCGGGCTGGCATTGGCGGCAAGACTTTTCCTCGTGTTCAAAGATTTTGCCCTCCGGCTCGTTATACAGCGCTTCGGCATGCAAATCTTTAACGATGGACTCCGGCAAACCCTGCGGCTGCCCTTTCACGAGTTTGAAGACACCAGCAGCGGCGAAGTGCTTTCCATTCTGCAGAAAGTACGAAGTGATACGGAAAGGTTCATCACGGCCTTTATCAATATTCTTTTCTCTTCCATTGTCGGCATCGGCTTCCTGGTATGGTACGCATTCACCAAACACTGGGCGCTGATTCCCGTTTTTCTTGTGGGCGTGGTGCTGCTGGGTGGCTTAACCAGCATCCTGAGCAGGTCCATCAAAGTATTACAACGTTCGCTCATCCGGCAGAACCGCGTGATGAGCGGCACCATTACGGAATCATTGCGGAATATAGAGTTGGTGAAGAGTTTGGGACTTACCTATCCTGAAATACGGCGGTTGAAGAAACATACGCAGGATATTTATGATCTGGAGATGAGCAAGGTTAGAAAGGTGCGTACGCTCAGTTTTTACCAGGGCGCGATCCTGATGTTGCTGCGCCAGTCAATTCTGTTCATTTTACTCTGGCTCATTTTCCGGAAAGTACTTTCTCCCGGAGAACTCATCTCCATGCAATTCATTTCTACGGCGATCATCGGTCCATTGCAGGACCTGGGCAGCATCATTCTTTCCTACCGGGAAGCGGAAGCTTCCTTGCAGGCCTTTAATGAACTGATGGCCAAAGAACCGGAATTCCGGCCGGAAGATCCGACAGAGATCGGCGCTTTCGAAAAACTCCGGTTTGAAGGGGTCACCTTCAGGCATAAAAATGCTTCGGTAAACGCGCTGGACGCGATTTCTTTTGAAGCGAAACTGGGTGATACCATTGCTTTCGTGGGACCATCAGGTTCTGGAAAATCAACCCTGGTGAAATTGCTGGTTGGCTTATACACGCCGGTAAAAGGCACCATTTATTACGATGGCGTTCCTTCCCGGAACATCCGGTACAACCAGATGCGGCGGCAACTCGGTTTTGTAACGCAGGACACCCAACTTTTTTCAGGGACCATCCGCGAGAACCTGCTGTTTGTAAAACCTGACGCCACCGATGCCGAGATGATGTCGGCCCTGAAACAGGCTGCGGCAGATGGTTTGGCGGGATTGGAAAAAGGATTGAATACTTTACTGGGAGAAGGAGGGAAAAAATTGTCGGGTGGTGAGAAGCAACGTTTGTCCATCGCCCGTGCACTGCTCCGGAATCCGCGGTTGCTCATTTTCGACGAAGCTACTTCTGCCCTGGATTCCCTCACGGAAGAACAGATTAACGCGACAGTAAGAGAAGTGTCGCGGAGCAACCGGCAGATCACGGTGCTCATCGCGCACCGGTTATCGACCATTCTTCATGCCGATACCATTTTTGTATTGGAGAAAGGGCGCATTACGGAACAAGGCTCGCACGCCGAACTACTGGCCCGCAAAGGGTTGTATTACGCCATGTGGCGCCAGCAGATCGGCGAACGGAAACCGCTTCCTATCCCCGAAGATGTACTTCCGGAGGATGGTCTGGAAGAAGAAATGGCTTAGAATGTTCTTTCTTCGGGTAATGCGCGCAGGCGTTCGGCTGCCCATTCAGCGGTTACATCACGCTGCGGATTCGCCAGCATTTCGTAGCCCACCATGAATTTTTTCACAGTAGCGGAACGCAGCAACGGCGGGTAAAAGTGCATGTGCCAATGCCATCCGGGATGCGGGCCATCGTTCACAGGAGCCTGGTGCATGCCCGCGGAATAAGGGAAGGACACTTCGAAAAGGTTATCGTATTTGGCTGTCAGTTTCTTGAGTATAGCTGCCATTGCCTTTCTCTCTTCAGCGGTAAATTCAGGTAATACCGTAACATGACGCTTGCTGATGATCATCGTCTCGAAGGGCCATACCGCCCAGAAAGGCACCACTGCCACGAAATGCTCGTTCTCCACTACTACCCTCTCCCCGAGTTTGCATTCCAGTGCTGCGTAGTCCGACAAAAGACTTTTCCCTTTTTCCTGGAAATAAGCAGCCTGCCGTGCAGTTTCTTTTGATATTTCCAGCGGAAGCGAGGCCTGGGCCCATATCTGTCCGTGCGGATGCGGGTTAGAGCAGCCCATGATCTCACCTTTGTTTTCAAAAATCTGGATATAACGGATATCCTTGTTCGAAGACAAATCGATGAATTCACGGGTCCAGAGTTCGATCACTTTTTCAATGCCTTCAACTGGCAATTGTGGTAAAGTAAGACTATGGTCGGGTGAAAAACTGATCACGCGGCAGATGCCTTTTTCACTCTTTGCCTGCAGGAGTCCTTCCACATCCAGTCCACCTTCCGGGGTATCCTGCAACAGGGCGGAATAATCATTGGTGAAAACGAAGGAATCTGTATAGTCCGGGTTCACACTCCCGTCGGCACGGGTATTTCCGGGGCACAGGTAACATTTGGGGTCATAAGCCGGCCTGTTGTCGGCGGGCAGACTTTCCACTTTTCCCTGCCAAGGTCTTTTAGTGCGGTGGGGCGATACCAGTATCCATTCACCGGTGAGTTGGTTGAAGCGGGTGTGGGGATGTTCTTTAAAGTCGAATGCAGTCATGGTTGAAAATTTTAAGGCAATTCAATCTACGTAATCGATTACACAAATGATTTTGAGCAAATATAGAAATTGTA
>CAMLPA010000498.1 GCA_946481605.1 uncultured Flavihumibacter sp.
TTCAACAAATCCGTCATATCGATCAGCGAATAGCCTATACCGGTAGTACTGTCAGTTTTTGTAGCCTTCACCTCAAAGATCATGGTAATGGGCAGGATGCCGTTCTTCACCACGGCACGGTAGAGTGGCATGGAGGAATCGGCTGAGCGTTCCCGGTAGGAAACCGAACGGACGAATATCTTTCCGTTTGGCGCCTTTTCGAACCGGATCAGGCTCTCGTTGATCTGGTCGCCTACGAATCCTTTTGTGCTGCCCTCCCCTCTCATTTCAGCGGAAGTACCCGCGAGCCTGGAAACGATGAGCACGTCTCTTCCAAAAATGGAGTCGGCAAGTTCGAAGTAGCATTTTGTATCGTTCCGGTAAACGGTGAAGAGTCCTTTCGAAATTTTCATTTGCGCGTTAACGATCGCCTCATATCCCGTTGCGGTTCGTTTAGGAGGAATCGAATCTTTTTTCTGACCGATAGCGGAAAAAGAAAGCACCTGCGCCAGTAGAATGGCGGCAACAAATCGTATCATCATACAGTAAAATGGCCGGAGCCGGGTTTATAAATATTGGAGAAAGAATGCCCTTACTTTGTTTTCATAATAAGTTTTGTACGGCCCTTCGTAATGGTGCGACTGGTTGGGCAACACGAGCAATTCAAAGTTCTTGCCTGCTTTCACCAGCGCGTCTACGAGGCGGAAGGTATTCCCGGGATGCACGTTATTGTCCGTCTCGCCGGTCACCAGCAATAGCCTTCCTGCCAGGCGGGAAGCCAGTTCCATATTGTTCTTCACCTTGTAATTGAAAGGTTTTGCTTTGGTGGAATCATAAGCGATGCCCTGATAGGTTTCGCCCCAGCTTTTGTGGTAGAAAGCATTGTCGTGGTTGCCTGCGGAAGCTACCGCCGCTTTATAGAATTCAGGGTACGTGCAGATAGCGGCTGCGGCCATTGCTCCACCACCCGAATGCCCGATGATCCCAATGCGCGTGCTGTCCATGTAAGTTTTGCCGCGCATCAACTCACGGAGGCCATGCCGGTCATCTTTCAGCGCATAATCACGGAGGTTTCCGTAACCATAAGTAGCGTACACTTTTCCTCTGAACGGACTGCTTCCTCTATGTCCCATCACTACTACAATAAAACCAGCCTGCGCAAGCGCCGCGTTGTTGTATTTGTCGAACACGGTAAAATCGGGCCAAACGGTCTCTGTAAATGGTCCGGGATACACCTGGGAAATCACGGGATATTTTTTGGTGGAATCGAAACCGGAAGGCTTCCAGATCAGGCCGTACAGCAAGGTCGAATCATCGGCGGCTTTCACGGTGAAAGGCTCGGGATGACGCCATCCATATCCATACAGGCGCGACACATCCGGTTTTTCAAGTTCCATGAGTAATTTCCCGGCAAGCGACCTGACTGTTATCTGTGGCGACTGGTCTATCCTGGAAAACACATCAATGTAATATTTTCCTTGCGGGTGAAACCATACTTTATGGTGCGCGTTTTCTTTCGTGTGCAGGGTTACGGTTCCACCTTCCAGCGACACTTCATACAAATGCTGCAGGTTTGGGTTGCGCCCGGATTCTTTTCCATAGCCGTAGAAGTAGAGTTTCCTGCCACGTTCGTCCAGCCTTACTTTTCTTGCTGCCGTCCATGCCCCTTTGGTGAGGGTTCTTTTCAAATGCCCGTTCCGGTCATACAGGTAGAAGTGCCCCCATCCGGAGCGGTCGCTCCACCAGAGCCATTCGTTGCCATTGTTTACGGAGATCACCTGGAAAAGATCAGGACTGAAATAACGATCCGTTGTTTCGGCGATGATCACACGTATTTTACCGGAAACCAGGTGTGCGGCACACAGTTCAATCTGTTGGCCGGTCCTGCTTTTGCGGGTGAAGAACACTTCGTTGAAGACGGGGTTGGCGCCGATGATCTTCAGTTCCTGGTCCTTCCATTTTTCGATCCCCACTTTATTGATCCTGCCGGAAGTATCGCCAATGAAAAGTTCATACTGTGTAACCGCGGTATCGCCGGCCAGTTGGTACTTCCATTTTTCCAACCAGGGATGAGATGGCATGCTGTGCACCAACGGCATTTCAAATACCTTGCGGTTATCTTCGCGTAGCGCGTAAAAGAAAGCGGAGCTGTCTACCCAACGTGCAACAGTAGCCGCAGGACGGTCGGCACGCTCATCCGCCTCGTATTCGGCAAAGGAATAATAACGTGCGCCATCGGCACTGAGCCGCTTTGCTTCCACACTATCGCGTTGCAGGTACAACTCATGTCCTTTGCTGTACAATATATACCTGTCGTTGAAGGTATGCTCTCCTACGCCACGGTATTTTACAGGCTGCTTCGGGCCGGGATCAGGACCGGGAATAGGTGTTTTTGTTTTCGCTACGGGATCGGCCAGCCAGTATTTTCTTACTCCGGGCGTATCTTCCCAAACATACCAGAACGCATTGGAAGCGGGCAGGAAGAATGGAACAATGTCCAGACTTCCCACCAGTTTCCGGAGCGCGGGAATATCAAAAGAATCGACGGCAGCCGTTCTTTTGAGGTCCACCGGGTAGGCCAAGGGAGATTGTGCTTTCAATAAACTTTGCAGTTGGATAAAAAGACACAGCAGCAGCAATTTTTTCGCGTTTATCATCAACTGGCGTTTTCATTCAGCCTTTTCAGTTGGGAATTGGCGAGTGATACAAGGTGCGGATTCGTGGATGTATTGACAAGGTCACTGAAGATACACTTCAGTATACCGTCAAATTCATGCTTGGGAAGATGGGACATGTAGCCACCGATGAACGAAAAGAAAACACGTTTGTGCTGCTCCGAGAACTTAGTGGAATTCGCTGCCAGTAATTCCAGCAATTCCTCATCATCCTTACGCCCTGCAGCATCCGCGATTCTAATCAGTTCCACCAATTGTTTTTTATCCTTCATACCCGAAGCTTCGGCATACGCCACCAGATCGTTGAACACGCCTGGTGTATAGGGCTCTTTTTTAAAGTACCAGTCGCGTAACGCATGTTCCGCCAAAGCGCCATACAGGACCCTGATCCTGGCATCCACCGTATCCACCGGTATCATTTTGATGAAGGCCTTCCTGTTCTGCACGAGGTAACGGAACGAAGCCGAATGCACATTGGACAGGTACATGGCATACCGGTTTTCTCCAAAGAGGAACCAGTTCTCCGGAGCCGTCCTTTCTTTTGGCGAAAGCGAAGCCAGGTATTCCTTGGCGGCTTCCTGCGCGGCAGAGATTTCCTGTACCTCTATTTTCATTTTAATATAATTCCTGCAAACTTCCGGAGACCTGTCGCCGGAAGCATAAGCCTGTTGCAGTGCAAATAC
>CAMLPA010000499.1 GCA_946481605.1 uncultured Flavihumibacter sp.
TGTTCTCCCAGAAAATCACCGTCAAAAGCAGGGTCTTTCCACGTACTCTGCAAACTGGCCTGGGTACTTTCCGCCGAAGGCGAGATGAAGAAGCTGTGGGAACCCTTTAGTTTAAGATGAATGGAAAAGTTATAACTGGAAATGGAATCCAGTGTTAAAGGAACGGTTGTCACCAACCCCTTCCCCACCACATCATTGTTCTCCGCTCCCGGTGAGAACTTATGTGCTGCGCCATTCCATTGCAACACAATGTTCTCTTCCATCCCACGCGCATCGGTGAGCCCCATAATGATGTGCGCTTTCTGCGGCAGCATCTGCTCGGGCCGTAGCTGCAATACCGATGGATCCACGGGTTTGAAGTTTCCGCTCATCGTTACATCACTGCGGTACAATATTACCTGGTACAAACTTCGCTTCCGTACTTCCGGATCAAGTTTTCCCTTTACCAGTAAATTCTCCGGAAGAAAATATGCGTTCAATTCGCGGGTTACGATTTTTCCATCTGCCATCTGCACCATTTCCTGGTAAGGCACCACGAGTATGGGACCGGTTAACGTTTGAGCCGAAGCCCATTTCCCACTCACTTCAGCCTGAACTTCTTCCTGCCGCTGCTCCCGTTCACGCACGAGGTCCATGATATAGGAAGCGGGAATCAGCATCAGTAGTATCAGGATACCGATCATGGTTCCTTTGAACAAAAGTTTGAATTGCTGCCAGAAGGGGGTTGAAGAAGGTGTAGAAGGTTCTTGTTCCATTTTATAAAGATTAAAGTTTTGAAAAGCGCTTTGAATTACAAAGTATTTAGGTAAAAAAAATTAGCCCAGTAGTTTGATCATTTGTTCCAGCGCTTCCAGGTGCGCCTTAAATGCTTTTTCTCCCGCTTTGGAAACCTGGTAAGTGGTGTTGGTTTTTCGCCCTATGAATCCTTTCTGCACTTTAACGAACCCCTGTTCTTCCAATGTTTTCAGGTGCGACGCAAGGTTGCCGTCGGTCACTTCAATGAGTTCCTTCAGTTCGTTGAAGCTCACTTCATTGTTCACCATCAGCGCACTCATAATGCCCAGCCTGATCCTGGAATCAAAAACCTTGTTTAAATGTTCAATGGGATTCTTCATAAATTTCCTGTTCTTCAGCTCCCGGACCGCGCATCGTATTTTCTCCACATGATGATCCCGTAAAGGATATGCAGTACGCCGAAACCAGCGGCCCAAAAGTACAATCCTTTACCGGGAATCCATACATTCACCAGTCCGAGGATCACCTCACAATACCCGAGATACCTGATGTCGTCAAAAGTATATTTGCTGGCGTTCACCAATGCGAGTCCGTAAAAAATAAGACATGCGGGTGCCACGAAGCGCCAGTCGCTGTGCCAAAGCATTCCCAGAATGAATACAGCGCCGGCTGTAAAAGGAATCAGAAAACTGCCTGCCAGTTTCCGGGAGCCGGTATCCCAGAGTTTTTCTTTTTGTTTGCGCGTTTTCTGCCAGGTAAAATAAAAGCCGCTCAGCAATGCCAGAGCCAGCACGATCATTCCCAACTGAAACAATTCTGTTTTCAGGAAGGAAAAACGGTCGTTCCGGTAACCGGCTGTTTCATATCCCTCGTAATAACCGTCCAGTATAAGTTTCGCACGCGCGGCCCCGAGCAACGCGATCACACCGGCGCTTACGCCGCTTAATCCACTGAGGGATAGGAACCGGGAGGAGCGGGACATCATTTTCCTGATGTCGGACAATGTTTCTAAATGTTCTTCTTTGGATTGCATAAAAGCACTTTGCACTTCAAAGTAAAGACAAGTTTCTCATACCCGCAACAGTTTTTACAAAAATTTATCTTTCGATTACCCCACCGGCTGGCCGCTTCCACATTCATTCGCTACATTTGTCGCATGGCACGCTCGTGTATGCTGGTGTTTCTGCTTACCTTATTTTTAGCCGGAAGCACTTACGCGCAACAAAAAGTTTTGATGGGTACAGTGAAAGACGCTCACAGTGATGAGATCATTCCCTTCGCCTCCGTATCTTTTTTAAAAAATAAGGCCGGTCTGCTTACCGATTCTTCCGGGCAATTCGTGTTCCGGTTTGAAAAATGGCCGCAGGATTCACTGGAGATAACCTATGTGGGTTACCAGGCTTACTACCTTTCTCTTTCAGATACTATTACCCAGGATACCATCCGATTTACCTTCGCGCTGGAAAGGGCCAGTATCGGCGCCGTGGTGGTGAAGTCTAAGTTCAACCGCGGACTTTCGGTGTGGAGAAGAATCGTGAAAAACAAACCACGCAACGACCGGTATCGTTTCGCCAACTTCTCGTACGAATTGTACAATAAACTGGAACTGGACCTGAACAACATCAATAAGGATAAACTGAAGAAAGGGCTGTTCACCAAACCCGTAGGATTCATTTTCGACAATGTGGATACCACGGAAGAAAAACCTTTTCTCCCTGTTTACCTCACGGAAAGTATCTCTGATTATTTCTACCAGAAATCACCTAAGCGCTATCGTGAAGTGTTCAAAGCCAGTAAAACGATCGGGATTGAAAACCAGAGCCTGGCGGAGAAACTGGGTGGCATGGACCAGAACGTGAATGTGTACAACAACTTCATTCCCGTTTTCGACAAACAGTTCGTGAGTCCCGCAAGTGACAACGGAGACGCGTACTATGAATACCGTGTTTCCGACACCCAATACGTGGCCGGAAAACGGTATTACCACCTCGTGTTTTCACCGAAAAGAAAGGGAGAAAATACTTTTGAAGGAGATGCCTGGATCCATGATACTACCTTCGCTATCCAGAAGATGAACCTGCGCCTCGGTAAGGAGGCGAACATCAATTTCGTGGAGAAACTGAGCATGATCCAGG
Organism: uncultured Flavihumibacter sp.; assembly: GCA_946481605.1. The sequence continues at coordinate 2,871 of CAMLPA010000499.1, forward strand.
AGTATAAACTGATCAATGATTCCACCTGGTTCTTATCGAAAGATAAGTTCGTGATCAATATATATCCCGTTGGAAAGAACAGCGTTGGATTCATCGGAAGGAAAACCACGACGTATAAAGATGTGGACGTGAACAGCAATAACGTGATCGCGGAATTGCAGAAGAACAAAGTTCCGGAGGAAACCATTCTTCCCCCCGAAGCCAGGGAAAAAACGGATTCTTTCTGGACCGAAAGCCGCCATGAAATGCTCTCTAAAAACGAAGCTGCGGTTTATGCCATGATCGACACCTTACAAAAGATGCCGCTCTTCAAACGCTATACAGATGTCATCGGCTTCCTGGGAACAGGTTACCTCAATACCGGCAATTTCCAGATCGGCCCTTGGTACAACTGGATCAGCGGGAACAGTCTTGAAGGTATCCGTACCCGTTTCGACCTCGGCACCAACAAACACT
>CAMLPA010000500.1 GCA_946481605.1 uncultured Flavihumibacter sp.
AAAAAAGTCCTCCATTTACGGAGGACTTTTTTTTTATTTGAAAGGTGCATCTTTAGAAGATATACCTCAAACCAAGTTGTAAACTCCACGTACTGGATGTGGTGTAGTTCGGTTGGTGCGCCTGCAGCGCGCCGGCTGGGTTGAAAGTATACTTTGGATTGGCACGGTTAAATGCTTCGTTGCCGGTATTGTTACTTGAACTTCCTGAAGTAGGTGTTCCAACGATACCCATATCCTGGAATGTTCCATACGTAAATGAGTACCTGTATCCCCAGTTTTTATTGAGCAGGTTCAGCATATTGATCACATCGGCGCTGAATTGAAGCGTATGTTTCTTTCCGCCTGCCATAATACCGAAATCCTGGAGAATACGAAGGTCGAGGGAGTGTGTCCAGGGCATGGTGCCTGCGTAACGCTCCATGTATTGTCCTTTGTGTTTGCTCATGTAAGGATCGTTCTCGATGAACTTGAAGAATGCCTCACTTTGCTGTTGGGCAGTGTAGGTGTTGCTGCCTACTTTGAAACCTTCCACGAACTGGATTTCTGACGGGTTGGCCGGAATGTAAAGGATGTCATTGCTTTGTCCGTCTCCATTGATGTCAGCGCCATACCTGTAAGAATATCTTTCCTGTGGTTGCGCCGCGTAGAAGATAGAGAAAGTGGTTGCCATCGTTTTATTCGCATATTCAAGCCTGTAAGAACCGCTGGCCACTACTCTGTGTGGAACAGCGAAGTTGGAATGGCCCAATTCAGGTTTGTTGGGGTTTCCTGCAATGTTATTGGTGTTGAATCCACTTCCTGATTGATCAGAACTGCCAATAGCCACATCCTGCGCGAGCGTATAAGTATAAGCGAGGCTGGCTTCCCAGTTTTTAGAAAAGGTTTTGGTGATCATTGGGGTGAAAGAGAAACTATATCCCTTGTTGGTGTTGTCCAATACGATCATCTGGTTGATTACTGCATTTGGTTTGGCGCCTGCGAAGATCGGGCGCTTATCGGCAGCACCTCCAAGATTTCCGCTCGCCGCGGGAAGGTTAGCGTTCCTGAAGTAGGCGTTGTTTACCATTTTGGTAAAGATACCTTCCAATGTAAGCACGAAATCGCCTTGGAGTTTTTTATCGATAGCCAGGTTTGATCTCCAAACCTGTGGCATCTTAAAGTCATCTGCTACAGCTGTATATGATGAGCCTGAAGGAATGGAGTTGCCAACCACTGGAGGGTTAGGAACAACGAATTCTTCAAGGTAAGTGCTTCTGTCAGTGTCATACCTGATCTGTGAAAGTTGCGAAGCATTGGCCTGGAATATTGCCCGTACAACACCATTGTCTCCCACCTGGTTTACCAGCCAGATGAATGGTATACGCCCGGTGAACAGGCCTGTTCCGCCGCGGAAGATCAACGATTTGTCTCCTGCGATATCATAGGAGAATCCTACGCGTGGAGAAACAAGTGGTCTTGCTTTGGGCCATTTGCTAACATCAAACTGCTCAGGATTGCCGTCTTCGTCTGCAAAAACAACAGCTTCCAGTGCCTGGTTCCTTGGCGGATCATAGGGGTAGAAGGGTTTATCCACCCGCAATCCGTAGGTGAGTTTAAACTTGTTGGAAGGACTCCATACATCCTGGAGATAAACGCCAAGCTGCGAAAACCTTGCTTCCGGCACCTTTATGCCCAATGGGTTATTGGGGTCATAAGCCACGGCAAAATAGGCGGGTGCCGAATTGCTGAGGAAGTCTGCAAGCGAATTGTAACGATAATAGCTTGGACCGCCGGCACTGGTAAAGGAGTTCGCGAACTTCATGGCTTCAAAGGAAGCGCCTGCTGTAAGCACATGTTTGCCCAGGTTGAAAGAAACGTTGTTGGCGAGGTTCAGCGCTTGGTCATCAATCTTGTTTTCGTAGGAGAAGAGGTCCGTTCCAAAAGATATGTATACATCATTTGCGCTGCGCATAATGTCCACAAACGCTACATTGCTGTTGGGTACACGTTCCAGTTTATTGGACGTATAGGATGCAATGAACTGGTTGGATATGATGTTGTTGAAACGCGAGTTCAATTCAGCGACAGCGGATTTCACCCGTACATTGTTTTTGAAGTTGGAACCCTCGTAGGCCAACCCTCCGGTAAGACCACCGCGGCGTCCGTTGTTGATCCGGGGAGGAGAAATGCCCGTAGTGGACGATGTGTTAATCTGGTCATCGTCATTCGTTTCTGAATGCGTATAGCGCAAGGTAAGCCTGTGCTTCTTTGTAATCTCCCAGTCTATTCTTCCCAGGAACTTGGTATTGCTGGTTTCAAAATCGTATCCCTCGTATCCTCCCGGATCATATTGGTAATTTGAAATGAGGTAGGTCCTCAGGTTGTCAAGGTCGCTGGCAAGTACGGGAGTTACCTGTGGGTTGTTGTCGTTTTGTCCGGGACGCTTTGCGAGCCATGTCTGGCCGGGGTTGGTTCTTGTTTCTCTTTCCGCGTTGAGGAAAAAGAACAATTTATCCTTAATGATCGGACCGCCTATGCTTCCGCCATATATCTGTGTTTTACGGTCAGGATTGGCAACGGTCTGATCTTTAACTTTTTCTCCTGTAAGCGACTGGTTCCTGAAATAGCCGTAGGCTGTACCGTACCAGTTGTTGGTTCCTCTTCTGGTAACTGCGTTGATACCACCACCCACGAAGCCGGACTGGCGCACATCATAAGGTGCAATATTTACCTGAACCTGGTCGATCGCATCAATGGAAATAGCTGAAGATGCGCCTCCGGGAACCAGTCCGTCGCCAGAGCGTCCGAAGTTGTTGTTGAAGAGAGAGCCGTCAATGGTGATGTTGTTGTAACGGTTGTTCATCCCCGCAAAACTGTTGCCGTTCGCTTGCGGCGTCAGCTTGGTAAGACCCGTAAGTGTTCTGCTTGTGTTCGGGATATTCTGCACCTGTCTTCTCGATATCGCCGTACTTGCACCGGTTTTTTCCGTGCTGGTCCTTCTGCCCGCGCTTATAACCACGCTCTGAAGTTCCTGGGAACTGTTGGTCAGTTCAATCTTGATATCGAACCGTTCTCCCAGCGGAATATTGATGTCCGTCCTGGAAAAATCTCCATAACCCACATAAGTGGCTTTGATGGAGTAGGGGCCGCCCGGTGGTACGTTGTTGATCACAAACTGTCCGCCGTTCCGGCTCTGAACGGTAAATACTGTTCCGGAGGGTACATAAGTAACCACCACAGTCGCGCCCGTGAGGGGAACGCCCATGGCATCGGAAACAGTACCGGAAATACTACTGGTGGTCACCTGCGCGAACATAGCCGCCGGTAGTACCAACAGGGCAA
>CAMLPA010000501.1 GCA_946481605.1 uncultured Flavihumibacter sp.
AGCAGGAGCGGGTATACCTTCAGGGCGTGGATACATCTCTAAATAAAGAGGTGATTTTTCCTGAACCACTTATTCAGAAAGGTGACCTGCTCACCATTATGGTGTACAGCGATAATGTGGAGGCCGCTAACATTTACAATCAGCAGCAGACTGGCGGAAATGCAGGAGGCGCCGCGGCGGGGAATGTTGGAAACATGAGTGCTGCAGGTAGAGGTTATCAGGTTGATGGCAACGGCTATATTTACTTCCATAGTATAGGTCAGTTAAAGGTGGAAGGCATGACGAGGCAGGAAATTGCTGACACTATCATCAATAGGCTTAATGGGCTGAACGTATTACAAAATCCCTACGCCACCGTCAGGTTCACCCAAAAAAGGGTCACAGTGCTGGGCGAAGTGAACAGTCCAGGTGTGCTCAATCTTCCCGACCAGAAAGTGTCTATTCTGGATGTGATAGGATTATCTGGGGATCTTACCAATTTCGGCAGACGTGATAATATCCTTGTGATCAGGGAAGAAGATGGCGAACGAAAATCTAACCGCCTTGATATCAGATCTGCGGATATTTACAACTCACCTTACTTTTACCTCAAGCAGAATGACCTTGTTTACGTGGAACCAAACAGGAAAAAGACTGCGGGCAATGAACAGTTATTTGTGCGTAACGTAGGTATCGTAACCAGTATATTGTCTGTGGTAACAGTAACTGTAGCCCTTTTAACCCGATAATTTCCCCCAATTAGATATGGAATCTGTTATTGAAAAAAATGCGTTCAGGTCCAGGCAGGTAGCTCCTATGGAACTTCTATATAGATACATCCGTTACCTTCCCTGGGTTATCTTATGTCTGTTGTTGGGGCTTTTAGGCGCATTCCTTTACCTGCGTTATACCCCCAAAGTATACAGCGCAAAAGGACAGCTAATTATTAGGAACGAGAATGCGCAACAACGTGGCGCCGATAAATTCTCTGCACTGCTGTCGGATCTTGAAAGCAAAACCAATATGTACAATGAGATTGTGGTAATGCGATCCACTTCCACGATCCAGAAAGTGGTTGAAAAGCTGGGGCTGCAAACCAAATATTCAGCGCTTGGTGATGTCAGGTCTACGCTATTGTATAAAAAAAGTCCTGTTCAACTGGAGACGCTGCAGCGTAAAGACAGGGGAAGAGTCGTGTTAAGAATCTCTGTTGTTTCGGATAGGGAGTTCCGCATTAATCAACAGCCCACTACCTATGTTTTCGGGCAACCGTTCGAAACACCACAAGGCCTTTTCAAAGTGCTCCTCAACAAAGATTTTCTGGCAGAGAATAATACCCGGGAATTTGAAGTGGTGGAGGACCCCCTGGATATTGCCGCGGAAAGATTGATTCCTGACCTGACTATTGTGAGAAATAGTGAGATGACGGATATCCTGGACATCTCATTTGTCTCAACCGATAAAGAACTGGCCGCTGATTTTGTGAATGCTCTCATGAGTGTTTACACGAATAATACAGTGGACAACAAGAACAGGATTGCGTTTAATACCATTCGCTTCATAGATGAGCGCCTGGATTCCATACAATCGGAACTTTCCGGTGTGGAAGGGTCGCTTCAGCGCTTCCAGGAAGAAAATAAAGGTGTAGGGCTTGAAATGCAGACAGGAGAGTTCTTCAGTACCATGAACTTAATGGACCAGGAAATCAGCGAGTTTGAAATTAAACTGCAGATTTTACGCTGGCTGCGTAACTATGTTCAAAACAGCAATAATGTTTCACAAACAGTTCCGGCCAACCTGGGAATAGATGAACCTGCCGTGGCGGCGTTGGTAATTGCTTACAATGAGGCGCAACTTGAAAAAACAGCCTTACTGAAAACAGTACCACAGGGGAACCAGATGGTAAAAGAACTGGATGCACGCCTGGAAAAATTAAGACGCGATATTGTGGAAACGCTGAACAATGTGGAGCGATCTTATACTATTTCAAAAAATGAAATAGAAAAACGGTACCAAAGGGTGCAATCTCAATCCGTGAGTGTACCTGGGAAAGCACGTAAGCTATTGAATATTGAAAGGCAGCAAAAGATCAAAGAAGACCTTTACCTCCTCCTGCTCTCTAAACGGGAAGAAGTTGCTATTGGTGCCGCGGGGATACTTCCATCTTCCCAGGTACTCGAAAATGCAACCACAAGGGCAAAACTTGTTTCCCCCCAAACCTTGCCGATTTATATCCGTTTCGGATTAATTGCACTTGTTATTCCGGTTGTGCTGATCGCGTTGAAAGAATTCCTGAACGATAAAATTAACGGAAGGCAGGACATTGAGAACAATACAACGGCACCCGTGATCGGAGAAGTTGGGCGCTCATCAAGCACAGAAACCCTCGTTGTTACAGATGGCAACAGAAGTTATATTGCCGAACAGTTCCGTGGCATAAGAACAAATCTTGGCTATATGGCCGCGCAGGGAAAAACCCCGGTTGTGCTGGTTACATCATCCATGAGCGGAGAAGGCAAATCCTTCATCAGTACCAATATCGGTGGTGCATTTGCACTTACCGGTAAAAAGACGCTGATCATGGAGTTCGACCTGCGTAAGCCTAAAGTAGCTTCCAATATTGGGATCGATGTTAAAAAGGGGATCGCCACCTACCTCATTGGTGGTGACGATACGCCGCAGGCGGTGGCGGTGGAAAAAGTTCCGGGATTGTATGTACTTCCCTGCGGTATTATCCCGCCGAATCCCTCTGAAATACTGCTGCTTTCAAGGATGAACGACCTGTTTACCTGGGCAAGAAATGAATTTGATGTGGTGATCATCGACTCCGCCCCGGTTGGTATGGTGAGCGATGCAATGACACTTGGAAAATATGCCGATATCACCCTCTTTATCTCCAGACAGGGATACACATACAAGAAAGCTGTTCAGTTAATTGATTCGATTTATAAAGAGAAAAAACTTCCCGGACTTGGCGTTGTACTCAATGATGTGAATGCTAAAGGAGGTTACGGTTATGGTTATGGCTATGGTTATGGCTACGGCTATGGGTACAAACAATCGGCAGGATATTTTGAAGAGAACGGTACTAAGAAACGCTGGTGGCAGAGAAGAAGAAAAAAGTAAATCGCGCACCAGGATTCAGATTGAAAAACCACCACGAATAGAATCATGAACTTAAAGAAGGAGATTGAGGGAAATTATACGGAAAATGAACACTGGGATATTGTCATCTCCCCTAAGAATGCGCTTTTCGACCTGCAGCTAAAAGAAGTATGGCGCTACCGCGACCTGATGTGGCTGTTTGTGAAAAGATCGGAAGAGCGTCGTGTAGGG
>CAMLPA010000502.1 GCA_946481605.1 uncultured Flavihumibacter sp.
GCGCCGTCTTTAATGGCCAGGTCTTTACTGGCGGTCATGGCGGCGAAGTAGATGGTTTCAAAGATCTCTTTGTTGATGGCTTTGGCCGCATCACTTTCGAATGGCTGGCGCATCAGGATGAACACGTCGGCCAAACCTTGCACACCCAATCCGATGGGACGGTGGCGCATATTGGAATTACGTGCTTCTTCTACAGGGTAGTAGTTGAAGTCGATGATCTTGTTCAGGTTTTTGGTAGCCTGGTAAGTTACTTCATACAACTTCTGGTGGTCGAACTGACCATCGGTTACAAAGCGGGGCAGCGCGAGCGAAGCGAGGTTACAAACGGCCACTTCATCGGGAGAAGTGTATTCGATGATCTCGGTGCAGAGGTTGGAACTTTTGATGGTACCCAGGTTCTGCTGGTTGCTCTTGCGGTTGGCCGCGTCTTTATAGAGGAGGTAAGGTGTACCTGTTTCGATCTGGGCTTCGATGATGGCGAACCACAGTTCCTGTGCTTTGATCGTTTTGCGGGCTTTTCCTTCTTTTTCGTAAGTGGTGTATAGTTTTTCGAATTCTTCTCCCCATGACTCGTGCAGTCCCGGTGCTTCGTTTGGACAGAACAGGCTCCAGTCGCCATTTTCTTCCACACGTTGCATGAACAGGTCGGGCATCCAAAGGGCGTAGAAAAGATCGCGTGCACGCATTTCTTCTTTACCATGGTTCTTCCGCAGATCGAGGAATTCGAATACATCGGCGTGCCATGGTTCGAGGTAGATGGCGAAAGCGCCTTTGCGTTTACCACCGCCCTGGTCTACATAACGGGCTGTATCGTTGAATACGCGCAGCATGGGGATGATGCCGTTGCTGGTGCCGTTGGTGCCACCGATATAACTACCTGTTGCGCGGATGCCGTGGATAGCGAGACCAATACCACCGGCACTCTGGGAAATTTTAGCGGTCTGGCGAAGTGTATCGTAAATACCGTCGATGCTGTCTTCTTTCATGGTGAGCAGGAAGCAGGACGACATCTGCGGCTTGGGCGTACCCGCGTTGAACAGTGTTGGCGTGGCGTGTGTGAACCAACGCTCACTCATCAGGTTGTACGTGATGATGGCGCTCTCGATATCATCGTGGTGAATACCGATGGACACGCGCATGAACATGTGTTGCGGACGCTCGGCGATTTTCCCGTCGAGGCGGAGCAGGTAACTTTTTTCCAGGGTTTTGAAACCGAAATAATCGAAACCGAAATCACGGTCGTAGATGATGGTGGAATCCAGCAGTTCCGCGTTCTTTTCAATCACCTCCATGATCTCATCGGAGAGCAGGGGCAGCAGTTTGCCAGAACGGGGATCGGTATAGTTGTAGAGTTTCCGCATGGTTTTGGAGAAACTCTTTTCAGTGTTCTTGTGCAGGTTGCTCACCGCGATACGACTCGCCAGCAGGGCGTAATCGGGGTGCTTGGTGGTGAGCGACGCGGCTGTTTCCGCAGCCAGGTTGTCCAGTTCGGTAGTGGTAACACCATCGTAAATGCCTTCCACCACTTTCTTCGCTACATCAATCGGGTCCACAAGGGCGCTGAGCCCGTAGGAAAGTTTCTGAATACGCGCCGTGATCTTGTCGAATTTGACGCTTTCTTTTTTACCGTTGCGTTTGATGACGAACATTGGAGTATATATTTTAAAGGTTAGTAGTTGAGCAATAAAGTTGAATCAATTAAAAGTCTTCGTCTAGGCTGAAAGTCTGTGCTTCTTTGGAACCCGACATCACACCGGCTTTCTGGTAATCGCCCACGCGTTTTTCGAAGAAGTTGGTTTTGCCTTGCAGGGAAATCATTTCCATGAAATCGAATGGATTGGAGGCGTTGAACATTTTGGGGTACCCCAGTTCAGAGAGCCAGCGGTCGGCCACGAACTCAATGTATTGTTGCATGAGGCGGGCGTTCATTCCAATCAGATCAACGGGAAGCGCTTCGGTAATGAATTCTTTCTCGATCACCACGGCATCGCCTATAATCTTATATACTTCTTCCTGGGAAAGTTTGTTGCTCAGCATGCTGTACAGGAGGCAGGCGAATTCGCAGTGCATGCCTTCATCGCGACTGATCAGTTCGTTGGAGAAAGTAAGTCCGGGCATCAGACCACGCTTCTTCATCCAGAAGATAGAGCAGAAGCTGCCGGAGAAGAAAATGCCTTCCACAGCGGCGAAAGCCACCAGCCTTTCAGCGAAAGAACCCTGTTCGATCCAACGGAGCGCCCACTCCGCTTTTTTCTTCACCGCAGGTACCGTGTCAATCGCATGGAACAACCGGTGTTTTTCCTGGGGATCTTTAATATAAGTATCAATCAGCAGGGCATAAGTTTCAGAATGGATGTTCTCCATCATGATCTGGAAGCCATAGAAACAACGGGCTTCGGGCAATTGCACTTCACTCATGAAGTTCACGGCCAGGTTTTCGTTCACGATACCATCGCTTGCAGCGAAAAAAGCCAGCACATGCGAGATGAAATGACGTTCGCCATCGTTCAACGAAGCCCAGTCTTTCAGGTCGGAACTGAGGTCGATCTCTTCCGCTGTCCAGAACGAGGCTTCATGTTTCTTATACATATCCCATACCTGCGGGTAGTTGATGGGAAGAATCACGAATCTGTCTTTGTTCTCCTTCAACAGGAGTTCATCTGCTTGCGCCATTGTATCAATTTTTTATAGTGAACCTTATAAGGACGTTTTTAGCCGCTGCCTCGGCTCCGCATCTACTTCGGGAGGCATCGGTTTCTATACGAACCTTTGTTAAGGGATTAATTCGATCCTGATTTCAACATGTATTTACGGAGCCGGGGCTTTGAAAATAACCCGGTATTCCGGCCCGGATGAGTTCCCGGAAACCGTACCGTAACGGATATTGGAGATCGTGTATGCAATAGTACAAACCAAATGAACTGATTCCTACAAAAGACTATCCACAGGTGTGCATAACAAATGTGGGTATTTTTTGAAGTCCAATAGGGCCGTGCATTTGCAATTTTCAACACGTTTTTAATTATTTTTTTTGACTTTTTTTGAACAAAACAAAGAATTAATAAAAAGTTTAATCCAATGGTTTGTCATAATATATAATACCATCAGAAGCGATTCAAAATCACTTGATTATTACGCTAAAAACCCTAAATTAGCCTAAAACGAATCTTATGTTATCAAAAGCAATAGCGGAAGCGCTGAACAAACAGGTACAGATGGAAGCCGAAAGTTCCCAGGCCTACCTGGCCATGGCTTCCTGGGCCGATATTCAACCCGGTTTAGATGGTGTGGCCGGCTTCTTCTTTCAACAGGC
>CAMLPA010000503.1 GCA_946481605.1 uncultured Flavihumibacter sp.
AGGTTCGATAACGCCAACCAGAACCCGATCTACCAGGTAAGCACCAGCACCAACAACGTGTTCCAGGTGGTGGACAGCACTTTCGGATTGCCCATCGACCTCAGGCCCGTCTTCAATTCCGATAAAAGGATTCCGTTCTATATGGTCATCAATACCACGGCGGCACCCAGGTGGCGTATATCAGGCTTCGGTGCGGCTATCGCAACTGTATGGCCCGTGTATTTACCCGGAGAAATCACACTGATTAAAGCGGAGGCACAGGTAAGAAAAACAACGCCGTCGCTGGTAGATGCTATCGTGGAGATCAACAGGATCAGAACCAAAACCCCTGCTGCTGATCCCTTTGGGGTGGGTGCAGACGAAGGTGTGTACGCAGGAGCAGTAACCGCAGACGCATTGCTAACGGAAATTTACCGCCAAAGGTGCATCGAACTGTATATGCAAGGCTTTAAAATGGAAGATATGCGGCGTTTCGGCCGGAGCAATACCCCCAATGTGGAAAAGAAAAGGAATTTTTTCCCTTATCCTTTCCGTGAACGGGACAACAATCCCAATACGCCAGACGATCCTGCGTTCTAAGAATACTATAGAAACATAAACAGCACTGAGATGAAAAAGGAATTTACCAGGGTAACAGAACAGGCATCGCCATACAGACACCTGGAGCAGATGAGTGTAACAGAGATTCTAACGCACATCAACAATGAAGACAAAACCGTACCCTACGCCGTGGAAAAGGCATTGCCGCAGATCGACGCGTTCATTCAGGCCGCGGCTGATAAAATGCTTACGGGCGGCAGACTTTTCTACATCGGTGCGGGAACCAGCGGCAGGTTAGGTGTGGTGGATGCCAGTGAATGTCCACCTACTTACGGGGTTCCGCCAGAATTGGTAAACGGGGTGATTGCGGGTGGAAACAAAGCCATCCTCAGTGCCGTGGAATACGCGGAAGACGATAAATTGCAAGGCTGGAAAGACCTGCTGGAAAGGAATATTACAGATGATGATGTGGTGCTGGGTATTGCCGCAAGTGGCGCCACCCCCTACGTACTGGGCGCATTGGAGGAATGCCGGAAAAGAAATATCCTCACCGGAAGTATTGCCTGTAACCCTGGTTCTCCCGTGTCGGAGATCGCAGAATTTCCCATGGAAATTGTAGTGGGCCCCGAATTCGTAACCGGCAGCACCAGAATGAAAAGCGGTACGGCGCAGAAACTGGTGCTGAACATGATCTCCACTACATTGATGATCCAGCTCGGAAGGGTAGAAGACAATAAAATGGTGAACATGCAACTGACCAATGAAAAGCTGGTAGACCGTGGCGTGAAAATGCTCATGGAAAAAACAGGTATCACCGATTATGAAAGGGCCAAAACACTGCTGTTGAAATACAAATCCGTTAAACGATCTATGGAAGCGATCCGCGCAACACATGAATAAGAACATCAGCCGTTTGTACGCCATCGCCGGTAAACCAACACGGTATATCATCGGCCTCATGTCTGGTACCTCACTTGATGGACTGGATGTGGCCCTCTGTGCCGTGAGTGGAAGCGGAATGAATACACAGGTGGAACTCCGTCAATTCACCACCATTCCGTACAGTGAAACAACGAAGCACGAAATCCGTGAAGTATTCGCGAAACAAACCATTGATTTCGCATACTTGTGCCTGTTAAACGAAAGAATAGGTTTGCTGCACGCAGAATATGTGCTGGATTGTTTACGCACCTGGAATATTGTGCCCGAAACAGTAGATGTGATCGCGTCTCACGGACAAACAGTATTTCATTTGCCAGCGATCCTGCACGGCATAAAAGATTATCCGAACGCGACGCTTCAGATCGGAGATGGGGACCATATCGCGGTTAAAACGGGCATCACCACACTCAGTGATTTCAGGCAGAAACACATCGCCGCAGGCGGTGAAGGTGCGCCCCTGGCTTTGTATGGTGATTACTGTATTTTTTCGAAGAAAGGAGAAGACAGGATCATGCTGAATATGGGCGGTATCGCTAACTTCACTTTCCTGCCCGCTTCCAACGATCCCAACGGTGTTTTTGTAACGGATACCGGGCCGGGAAATACACTGATTGATGCCGTGAGCCGCCGCTATTTCGGCATAGACTACGACAAAGACGCTTTACTTGCTGCTGCGGGCAATATCCACCAGCCTTTGCTGGATGGCCTCAAAAAGGAGCCCTTTCTTTCCCTGCCTATTCCTAAAACTACCGGTCCCGAGCTGTTCAACCTCGATTGGCTGCACCGCATCATGGAAAAAACAATGTCGGCCGGTATAGATAAGCATGACCTGCTTGCTACGGTCACAAGGTTCAGTGCGGAAACCATTGCTGAAGCACTAAACAAAGTGGTGGTCCGGATACAGCACCCGCATATTTACCTCAGTGGCGGCGGCGCACACAACCCGTTGCTGTTGGCATGGATCAGGGAGCTGTTGCCGCCGGTTACCATTCACCACACCGCTGAACTGGGTATAGATGGCGATGCGAAGGAAGCCGTTCTTTTCGCAGTGCTGGCCAATGAAGCGCTTTGTGGCACACCAATCAATTTTGGAAAAGAAAGGGGAATGCCCGCCGTTACAATGGGGAAAATTTCTTTCCCCGCTTAACCTGCGTACTAAAAAGTTGACATGAAAACGGTTACAAAAATTTCCCCATCCGCTGTGGGTACGATGTGTATAACTATGCCCATTGAAATACACTTCGAAATTTCTTTTGAAGTAGATTTATAACATGCTCCCGCACTACCAGACACTCCAAACCATCTACGAGATCGTGAAACACGATTCAAGGCCACACACTTATTGGTGCAGTCCGCGTGAGATCATCGTCCGGCAACTGCTTGGATGGGATATCGTGGAGCAGCACCTTCACGAATTGGTGAACGAAGGCCTGGCCGAATGTAAAAACCTGGGGACTTACGCCTACCGTATGACGCTCGAAGGCTTGGAAAAAGCCCGTTCCCTTTCCCAGAAAACACCTGTTTTTCACTAGTTTTTCACGGTATGCATTTTGCTTTTTTCACCGGAGTTCCCGGTAGGAAAATCTATTGCCGGTGAGCCGCTAAAGCAACTTAACTTTCAGCTATGAATGCATACGAAGCACTTGCAATGGACGAATTGAAACGATGGCAGCGGAAAATGACCAAAAGACCGTCGCTGGTGAATAAACTGTCGAAAAAGTTACAGACGAAAATCAACAGTTATATACCAGATAAAGTACATGCAGGCATTACGGCCGTGATCAAACAAATGGTGCGCGGGGTATTGTTCGGCGCGGAATATACCACCTC
>CAMLPA010000504.1 GCA_946481605.1 uncultured Flavihumibacter sp.
GATGCGACAACCGTACTCAGCCGTAAAATCGCTGACCTCGGTATCTATCCTGCCGTGGATCCGCTGGACTCTACCAGCCGTATCCTTACCCCGGCCATCGTGGGTGAAAACCACTACAATACCGCTGACCGCGTGAAGCTGATCCTTCAGCGTTACAAGGAACTGCAGGATATCATCGCCATCCTCGGTCTGGATGAATTGAGCGACGAAGACAAACAAACAGTTTCCCGCGCCCGTAAAGTGCAGCGTTTCCTTTCACAGCCTTTCCACGTGGCCGAGCAGTTCACCGGTCTGAAAGGTGTACTCGTTCCCATCGAAGAAACCATCCGCGGTTTCAACATGATCATGGACGGTGAAGTTGACGAATACCCCGAAGCAGCGTTCAACCTCGTTGGTACTATTGAAGATGCCATCGAAAAAGGTAAGAAACTGCTGGCACAGGCCCAGGGATAAGAAATAGAATTTTAAATTTTGAATGATGGATTTTGAGTTGTTTCATCCAAAATCCATCATTCATCATTCAACATTAATAACGTGTATCTAGAAATTTTAACACCCGAACGCAAGCTGTACAGCGGCGAAGTATATGGGGTCCAGTTGCCCGGAACTGATGGGCTTTTCGAGGTACTCGATCAGCACGCCCCGCTGGTAAGCGCGCTCGGTAAAGGAAAAGTAAAGGTGCTGAAAGACAAACAATCCGCTTCTTTCTACCAGATCGCGGGTGGTTTCGTTGAAGTGCTGAACAATAAAGCGACTGTACTGGTGGAAGGCGCTGTTGCGCTGGATAATCAGTAGGTTTTTGCGTTTCGAAAGAAGATTTTTCACGCGATGGCTTCGTTACCTCGCAACGTGAAGGAGCCTGCTTCTTGCCTCGCAGGCGCAAGGAGCTGTTTTGGTGCTGCGGGTTGAGGGAGAAAATTTTCTCGAGAGCAGTCATGGAGATTGCTCAGTTGAGTACGAATAATTTAAGAGGGTTGGTACATGGATTTGTGCCGGCCCTTTTTCGTTTAGGAAGTGTATTCATAAAGTGCTTCCCGCTTCATACTTCGCAGTCTTGCAAACGCGCTGCATTATTTGCTTTCAGTCAGTTTCTGGGTGAACGTTATGTGGGTATATTTATTTCTCGCAACGACGCAGAGGCGCAACGTTAGACCCTGATTTAATTTGCTGTTGATTGATATGCTGCCCGGTTTTTACGCTTACAGGCATGGAGAGAAACATTTTGCATTCATGTGATTCCCGTCACTATTGTTATATTTCGAATCGTACTCATAGAAAACCATATCCAATAATAGGATGCCTTCCTGCATAAAACAACCCTTTGCGTCGTGGCATCTGCGAGGTATGCAGCAGCGCAAGTAATAAAGAATATTCATCTGTAACCACTCCAAGTACAAACAAGGCTTTGCGTCGTTGCGTTGCGAGGTACGAAGCAATTGCGAGACACAAAAAATCTCCAACTGCAACCGCTCCAAATACAAACAAGGCCTGGCGTCCTTGCGCCTTTGCGTGAAACAAAATACTGCGTGAAAAAACTAATTCAACGAAGGATCTATCGGAAAGTTCACCATCAATTCATAATCCCCGCCCAGCCCTTTCAACGCATCTTTCCAGATGGCCGAAGTTTCCGGGTTAAAAACCAGTCTCTTGCTGGCCTGCCCTAAAATCCAGGAGTTCTCCTTCAGTTCTTCATTCAGTTGCCCGCCGCTCCACCCGGAGTAGCCGATAAAAAAGCGGAAATTCTTTGGATCCGCGGCTTTCGCTTTCAGCAGGTCCATCGCCACATTAATATCCCCGCCCCAGAAAATACCATCGGTTATTTCAAAACTGCCTGGTATGTCCGAAGGGTAGGTGTGCAGGAAATGCAGTGTATCCATTTGTACTGGTCCCCCGTAAAAAACGGGTATTCTGAATCCTTCCATATCGGGTAAAACCTCGTCGAGTGTGCATTGGTGGTGCCTGTTCAGGACAAAACCCAGACTGCCCTCTTCCTGGTGTTCGCATATCAATACAACGGAGCGCATGAAATTCGGATCTTTTAGAAAGGGCTCCGCTATCAGAATGGTGCCTGTTGCCGGTTGATTCATATTCCTAAATTAATATTTCCCCGAGGTTTTTGAATATCTTGTAGAAGAATGATCCCTTAACGGCTCAACCAAAAGTTAAAAAGATTGGGCTGAAACCCTTTATTGCATTGCATTACAGGGATTGAACTAAATTTGGCGCATGAAGAAAATATTTCCCGTGATCATTGCCCTGATCACGCTTTCTCTGATCGGCATTATTTATATCCAGTACAATTGGATACAGAACATGTTGATCGTAAAGGAAGAACAGTTCCGTGAAAGGGTCTCCAAAGTGGCAGAAACGGTTGGAAAAGACCTTATGGAACAAAGGGGGCTCGGCTTGCTGAACCGCCCTGGAAAAAGCAGTCATGGTTTTAACTGGCAGTCTGACCAGCTTTCTTACGACCTCGTTCGACCGCCAAGCATCGCGCAACGGTTCACCACTTTTGAGATAGAAGAGAAAATGCAGAAGGCATTGGTGAAGGAAGGTATGAAAGATATTTCGCTGGAGTTCGCGATCTATTCTCCAAGCACAACGGGAATGGTGGGGTATTTCGAACGACAATCCCCCAATTTCGAAACGATGAGCCAGGACACCGTGCGCAACTTCACTTTTGTTTACCACATGATTCCCGCCAGCGGAAGTATTGCCGAAGGACTGGTACAGGATGAGATACTGGTGCTGGTGGTGCCGAATGTGAAGCATATACTCTGGAAGTCGCTCCAGTGGATGATTGCGGGTGCGATTTTGTTCACCCTCATCATTATTTCCGCTTTCTACATTACGATCGCCACATTGCTCCGGCAGAAAAAACTCAGTGAAATCAAATCGGATTTCATCAACAACATGACCCACGAGTTCAAAACGCCACTGGCCACCATATCACTCGCGATTGATGCCCTGCGTACCGAAAAGGTAAAGCAGGACAATACGAAATCTGATTATTTCAGCGGCATCATCAAAGAAGAGAATAAGCGCATGAACAAACACGTGGAAACCATATTGCAAGCGGCTTTGATGGACCGGCAGGATGTTCAGCTTAACCTGAAACCCCTCCACGTGAATGAAATGATCGCCGCCGCTCTTGATAAATTCTCTCTTCAATTGAATGAAAAGAACGGCAAAGCCACTGTTAACCTACAGGCCACGAACGACCTGATTGAAGGCGATGAAGTGCATTTCGCCAATGTGATCTCCAATATGATCGACAACGCTGTGAAGTATTCACGCGACCAGCTTCAACT
>CAMLPA010000505.1 GCA_946481605.1 uncultured Flavihumibacter sp.
ACGCTTTCTTCAAAGCGGGTATCGCGAAGAAAGCATTGATTATAGGAACGGAAACACTTTCCAGGGTAGTGGACATTTACGACCGCGACAGCATGATTTTCAGCGATGGCGCAGGCGCGGCCGTACTGGAAGCGCGGGAAAACAGCGGAGGGAAAGGCGTACTCTCGGCCCTCGCCCAGACTTATGCCACAGAAGAAGCAGACTACATCAACATGGGCGCATCAAATTGCCCGGGGAGTGATCCCCATGTCCGCTTTCTGAAAATGAAAGGCAGGAAAGTATATGAATTTGCCATCACACATGTGCCTGCGGCAATGAAAGCCTGCATTGATAAAAGCGGGGTAGATATAAAGGAAGTTAAAAAAATCTTCATCCACCAGGCGAATGAGAAAATGGATGAAGCCATTATTGCACGGCTGTACCAGTTGTATGGCGTGCCCGCGCCGGAAAACGTGATGCCGATGTGCATCGGGTGGCTAGGAAACAGTTCGGTGGCCACTATCCCAACCCTGTACGATCTTGTGTTGAAGGGATCACTACCCGAACATCAGTTGAATGAAGGCGATGTGGTCGTTTTCGCTTCGGTGGGCGCGGGCATGAATGTGAACGCCGTTTGCTACAGGCTGTAACTTCATCAGGCATCGCCCGGTTCATGCGTTGGCCCGTTGCGTCATTCCATTGTCGCGCGATTCAAATGTATTCAATTGCGCCTTTATGGTATCCATGTACATCTTCAGATCGGTGATATGGATACCTGGCTCCTCCGGTTGGAGGTAAAACAAGGGCGACTCCTCCAGCAACGAATACAAGGCAGGTTGCGCGTCGCCAATTTTTGAAGAAAGGGAAATGATGCGCTGCATCAGCCTTCTTTTCGATACAATACCCTGTCTCATGTGTTAATTTTAATGGAAGGAATTTATGTCTCCGGCATGGTTCCATCTTTGTTACTGAACCGGGAAAGATGCTTCAGGCAATGCCGTTTGTATTGCGATGGCGTGCTGCCCGTGGTACGCCTGAACTGCGTGGAAAGATGTGCCACACTGCTGTAATGCATCCTGTAAGCAATCTCAGTAACGCTAAGCGCGCTGAAGTGCAGTAACTCCTTCACTTTTTCGATCCTGCAGCCAATGTAGAATTTTTCGATATTGTACCCCTCCAGTTCCACGAAGATGTTTGCGAGGTAAGTATAACTGTATTGCAAGTGTTCATGGAGGTAATTCGATAAGTTCATCTGCATGGGTTCGTCGGAAAACTGGACCGTTTCCCTGATCAGCAGTTTCATCTGTTCAACAATCTGCTTTTTCCTTCCCTCTCCGGATTCAAAATCTCCCTTTAAGGGTACGGCCTTCCACAACCGTAATCTTCTTTCATCAGTATCGACCTGAAGGTACCCCCAACGTGGCCCTGTGAATACGTGTTCCGGAACGGAGGACGACTTCATCACCTTCATTTCGCAATGAAGACAATACTTTTGAGGATAATCAGTTTTCACGATTCATTTATCAGAAGCTTTATAACAGGCAAAGCGGAAAATTGTATCGTATGGTAACGGGGAATACACTAAATATAAGCATTTCAAATGGCAATTCTCTCATTGACACTTAAATAGAGGAATTATGTAAACACGGAACGCAATGATATAACAATTCCGGCCGGAAACGGCGCAACTTTGTAGCTGAATGTATGGATGATTCAATCTGGATCGGTGCCATTAAACAGTTCTTTGTATCATGAAAAAAAATATAAAAATATGGCTTACCTCTGTAGCCCTTTTCTCAACCCTGCTGGCTACTGGCCAGGCACGGGATGTATCACTGAAAATAGACAAGGAAAACCGCAACGCGGTAACCATCTCCGTTCCACAAACGGAAGACATTACAAGAAGCGCCCTGCGCCAGCAACTCGAAAAATCGGGACTCAAGAAAAAGACACGCAATGGAATTGACCGGTATTCAGGGGTAGTGCTTTCGGAACTCAGCTCCGATAAAATGGACATCTATACCAAAGTTGAAAAAGCGATCAATGAAGGCAGCAATGTGTATATCGCGGTTTCCAGGGGATACAATAATTTCACCAACCAGGCCGACGACAGCATCATCACTGAAAATGTAAAAACCTTTCTGGTAAACTTTTCGCAGCAGGCAGGCAATTACGCTTCCGACCTGGCCATAGCGGATCAGATCAGAACCGTTGAAAAAGAAGAACGCGCACTTCAACAATTAAAAAACGAACGAAGTGAATTACAGGGAAAGAAAGCCATGATCGACAACCGCCTCGCGGAAATAGAAAGGGAGCTCATCGCCAAAGAAACCACCATCGAACAACAACAGAACGAAATCAAATCAGCCAAGGTGAAAAGGGGATCATAAAAGAACTGTAGGGGGCACTGACATGCTTCTCCTATCGTTCGAGGGACACGACTTGCCATAACCGGCAGGTCGTCTTCTTTTTACCCCCAGGCCCTTCTTAAAAACCGGAGCCAGTTGCCGTGCATAACGTTGGCTACATCTTCATCTGAATAACCCCGGGCTTTCAGCAAGGAAGGTAGTTTATTCAGATCGGCGATGGTTTCCAGGTCGTGAGGCGACTGCTCTTTTCCGAAGGCGCCATCCAGGTCGGAGCCAATGCCCACATGCAAAGTATTCCCCGCGAGCTGGCAGATATGGTCGAGATGATCGATCATTTTATGGAGGTCACAGTGCATGGATTCAGGCGTAGATACACCGCGAACCCAATCCGGCACCATCATCCAGGCATCGAGCGCACCACCGATCACGGCGCCTCTTTCAATGAGTAATTTTAATTGATCGTCTGAAAACTGGCGGTTATGGGGCACCAAAGCGCGGCAGTTGTTGTGACTGGCCCATACCGGCCCCTTAAAAATTTCCATCGCATCTTCAAGAGCATCATCACACAAATGCGTGGCATCGAGGATCATGCCGAGGCGGTCCATTTCTTTCAACAGCGCTTTCCCCTGCGCATTCAATCCCCCGGTTGCATCAGTTCCGTTGGCATACCTTCCTGGCCCGTAATGTGCGGGACCAACGGCACGTAAGCCATATTTGTAAGCGGTTTCGAGGTAGGAAACGGATACCAGCGAGTCGGCCCCTTCCAGGCTCAGTATATACCCAACCGGTTTTTGCGTTTCAGCAGTTTCATTCCTCCAAAGCGCGATATGCCGTTCCAGCTCTTCCAGATTCCGGATCATCGTCATTTCACCCAATTCCTCCATGCTTTTGTACCAGGCTAACTGCGCCTGGGTTTGCGCCCATGCCTGCTGTGGCGAATGCCAGCCCGGAAGGTTAT
>CAMLPA010000506.1 GCA_946481605.1 uncultured Flavihumibacter sp.
ATGATATAGAATTTTCTTATGACCAGTTTGCAAGGCTTGATCCTAATGAGTTGGAAAGTGTTAGTCTTTTGAAAGACGCTTCAACTACCGCAATATATGGTGTTAAAGGGGCAAATGGTGTGTTGGTGGTAACTACACAGCGTGGTAAACTTGGAAAGCCCAAGGTCTCATTCCGTTCTGAGGCAAGTATGATGCAACCCACACGTATCCCGAAATACCTCGATGCCTATGAGTCTGCCAGGTTGTACAGGCAGGCGCAGATCAATGATGGTGTTCCTGCAGGGAGCCTTCAGTTCTCAGAAGCTGACCTGGAGTTGTACAAAAGCGGGGAGGATCCTTATGGACACCCAAACATTAATTGGAGAAAAGAACTTTTCAAGAATTTCAGCAGGCAGGTGCGGGGTAACTTCGACGTTACAGGTGGAACTGAAAGGGTGAAATATTTCGTGTCGCTTGGCTATCTTTTCCAGGATGGTATCCTAAAAGATTTTGGTAATTCACAGGGCATTAATAGCAATTACTTTCACAAGAGGTACAACTATAGATCAAACCTGGATATTAAAGCTACCAAAACATTGGATGTAAGGCTTGATTTATACGGAAACATCGGCGAGGTGAACAACCCGAGTGTGGGTAGCCCCTTCGGTTATAACGATATATTTTATGAGTACAGCAGCTTCATGAGTCTTGCGCCTTTTGCTTACCCGATATACAATCCTGATGGTACGTTCGGATATAGCCAATGGCAACGCAGTAGCGGAAACTACAATACCAATAACGTTATTGGACGGCTTACCCATTATGGCTATACGAGGAGCCATGAGAACAACATGAACTTTGTTGCTCAGGCCAACCAAAAGCTCGATTTTATTACAAAAGGCTTATCTGCAAAAGCTGTGCTTACTTATGCAAGTAACTATGGTTATAATAGAAATGTAGTAAGAGACCAGTTTCCTTCCTTTCTTTACAATCCAACAAATGATACTTACGAGCCCAGAGATCCAAACATCTTCAGGGTACGACGGTATTTTGTGAATTATTCAGCAAATGCTACCTCCAGAACGCTCAACTGGCAAGGGTTCCTGAATTACGACAGAAAATTTGGCGACAACCACTTCTATGGCCTGTTCCTCATAAGCCAGAATTCCAAATGGAATCAAAGCGGAAATGTGGTGTACAATTTTATACCGGAAAACTTCAGAGGCTATACCACCAGGATCGGATATGATTATGCGGATAAGTATCTGATTCAGTTCAATACAGCCTACAATGGTTCAGACCGTTTCCCTGAGGGGCAGCGCTATGGATTATTCAGTGCCCTCTCCGCAGGTTGGGTAATTTCAAATGAGCCTTTCTTCGCAGACAATATCCAGGCGGTGAATATGCTGAAAATCAGGTCGTCGTATGGTTTTGTAGGAAATGATAAAATAGGGAACTCATTCAGCTATTATTACCTTCCCACCTATGGCAACGGAAACGGCGCAGGCAACGTGCCTTATTCTTTCGGTACATCGCACAATGGATTCACCGGTGTGTTTGAAGGGCAACTGGCTAACCAAAACATTACCTGGGAAACTGAAAGAAAATTCGATGTTGGATTGGATTTCGGATTGTTCAACGATAAGCTTACTGGATCCATTGATGTTTTCCACAACAGAAGGGAAGATATTCTTTTAACAAGAGGTACAGTATCTGCCGTATTCGGCCAAGCACTTCCACCTTCCAACCTTGGAATTATTGAAAATAAGGGTGGAGAAATTGAGATTGCATACAGAGGAAGAATCGGTAAAGATTTCAACTTCAACATCAAAGGAAATTATTCCCTGGCGAAGAATAAAATCATTTATCTGGACGATCCGCAGGCCGCTTTCCCATACCAGGACCGCACGGGTAAAAGTCTTGGGCAAATCATGGTGTACGACTGGATCGGATTTTACGATGCGGATAAGATTGCAGACAACAGAATTGCGAAACCCAACGGCATTGTACGTCCCGGTGATCTCCAATACCGCGATCAGAACAACGATGGTGTGATCAATGATTTTGACAGGGCATACCTGGGCTACCCCAACCTGCCCAATACAAATATTGGTTTCCAGACAGGATTTACCTATAAAGGTTTTGGCCTGAACCTCCTCTTCCAAAGCGCCCTCAACTTTAATGTTAGAGGTGTGGCCGAGGCCATCCAGGCATTCGCTTCCAATATGACCAATGTACACCTGAATTCCTGGACACCTGAACTCGGCGATAACGCGCAGTATCCCATCCTGTCGATGACGCCTGGTGTGAGCAGCCCCGGAGGTTTTCCCTCCACGTTCTGGTTCCTGCGTGGCGATTACCTGCGTTTAAGGTCCGCGGAAATGAGCTATGAGTTACCCAAGCGCTTTGTGGACAACCTTAAACTGGCATCCATCAGGGTGTATGCCAACGGAAACAACCTTCTGACTTTCTCCAAAATTGATAAACTGTACGAATTCGATCCCGAGATCAACTCCGGTACCGACAGGGTGAACTATCCCCCGCAGCGTATGATCAACTTTGGACTGAATGTTACTTTTTAATCCTTCAATGCATGTAATTATGAAAAGGATACTTATCACAGGCCTCGTGGCCATCAGTATATTGAGTTCCTGTAAAAAGGACGGGTTCCTGGAAGACAGGACAAGCTCCTCCATCACCGAAGAAATGGTATTCACGGATAGCGCGCGTACCATGAACTTCTTGGTAAGAATATACCAGGACGCAGGTTTCAGCTTTTTTAAGGGAAGATGGGATTCTCATGGCAATACAGAACAGGCAACAGACGACGCAGAGTACGCCTATTCCGGTGTAGGGCAGAAAGCGGTGATTCTATACAATGGAACTGTTTCGCCCAGCAACTTTCCTTTTACTGAATTCTGGAACCTGCCATACACCAATTTCAGAAGGGTGAATCTTTTGTTGTCCAAATTACCTACCACGCCTTTGTCGCCCGCACTTCAAACCAGGGTGGCAGGAGAGGCGCGTTTTCTGAGGGCCTGGTACTATACGCAGTTGCTGGTTTGTTTTGGCGGTGTTCCGATGGTAGGCGATAATGTGTACGGAATTTCCGACATCATCAACCTGCCCCGCACGAACTTTGCCGAATGTGTGGAATATGTTGTGAAGGAACTGGATGAAGCGGCTGCTGTACTTCCAGCCCCCGCTGAATATGCAGAAGAAAACTATGGAAGAATTACCAAAGGCGCTTGCCTCGCACTTAAATCAAGGTTGCTGTTGTACGCCGCCAGTCCACTCTTCAATGGTGGTTCTACCGCAACTGATGC
>CAMLPA010000507.1 GCA_946481605.1 uncultured Flavihumibacter sp.
CGTTCCTGCAAAGAATGAGTTGGAATTCGTTGAAAGAACTGTCTGATACAAGGTTGTGCGTGGAAGCAATGATCTTCTGCCCCAACTGGTCGTGGAACTTTACCCGGTCGTAATGCGCCGTGTAATACGAGGAGAAGTCCAGCTTCCCTCCCGCCATCCGGTAATTATCGGAATACTGCCGCATGGGCGCGGCGGAGAATATACCCGTTTTCAACTTACTGAGTGCGTTGGGATTGATATCCGTCGCATACAGCAATGATTTGTGCAAGAGGTTTGCTTCTTGCAGCATGATAGCCATAGAATAAACTTCTTCCCCCGTAGCGCACCCCGCGTGCCAGATGCGGATCAACGGATGCGTGGCCAGCACCGGCAACACCTCCTCCCGCAACGTTTTGTAAAAAAGCGGATCCCGGAACATTTCGGTTACGTTTACCGACACTTCCGCCACGAAGCGGCGTAGGTATTCAGGATCGCTTCTTAATTTAAACCTGAATTCGGCAAAGCTGGGGAAACGGTCCAGTTGGAAAAGCCTGTTCACGCGACGTTTGAGGGAAGCACGGGCATAATCGGAGAAATCGTACCCATACATTTCCAGCAGGTCTTCTAAAAGCACATCAATCTCAGCATCTTCCAGTGTTTTCCCTTCCACGTTCCTTATTTTAAATGGTGTTGCAACAATTCCAGCAGGGCATCCACATCTACAGGTTTGGAAAGATAAGCATCTGCGCCTGCGGCCAGGCATTTCTCCCGGTCGCCCACCATGGCCTGCGCTGTTACCGCGATCACGGGAATGTGTGCGAACGCTTTGTTCCCGCGGATCATTTTCAGCAATTCATAGCCATCGATATCGGGCATCATCATATCCAGCAGTACTACGGCGATATCCGGACCATTTTCCAACAGCGCCAAGGCTTCCTTTCCCCCCGGGGCTGAGATACAATGGAACTTTTTCGCCTTCAGTACGGCACTGAGTGCGAAGATGTTCCTTGCATCATCATCAACGATCAGGATAGTATTAAGGTTCATTACAAATCAGTTTACCATTATTCGTATAGCCATACCCGTAATAAAGATAACAACTGGTCGATATCCACGGGTTTGGTGATATAATCTGAAGCGCCGGCTTTAATGCACTTCTCGCGGTCGCCGGTCATGGCTTTCGCCGTTACGGCCAGGATGGGCAGGTTCTTGTACCGCGGGTTCTTCCTGATGCGTGCAATGGATTCGTAGCCGTCCATTTCCGGCATCATCATGTCCATCAGTATAATGTTCACATCGGGATGCGCATCCAGTTGTTGCAGGGCCTCTTTGCCATCCACAGCGGAAATCACGCTCATGCCGTATTGCTCCAGTGTTTTGGTGAGCGAGAATATGTTCCGCACATCATCATCCGCCACCAGTACTTTTTTACTGCTCAGCACTTCATTTAAGCCACCAAGGCGCATGTATTTCTTTTCTTCCGGGCGGCGGTGTTCTTCCACCATGTGCAGGAACAGCGATACTTCATCTAATATACGCTGGTAAGAATGCGCTGTTTTCACCACAATGGAATCTGCATACTGACGGATGCGCAATTCTTCAGAACGCGACAAACTTTTACCCGTAAACACGATGATGGGCAGTTGTTCCAGCCCCGGCGTGCGTTTCACTTCATCCAGTGTATTGTATGCATGCTGGTCGGGAATGCCCATATCCAGGATCACACAATCTATGTTGCGGCGCGTGAGCGCGTCGATGCTTTCGTTCACATCGGAACTGATTTCCGCGTTCACCTGGAAAGACTCCAGGAAATACGCCAGGGCGCGGGCATGTTTCGGGTTCTCTTCTAAAATCAATACTTTCTTCGGATCGCGGGAAAGCACTTCTTCTATTTTACCGAATATCTCGTTGATCTTTTCAAACGCGACGGGCTTGTTGATGAAGTCTACCGCCCCGGTAAGCAGGCTCTCCCGTTTCACTGTATGCGAAGACATGATGTGTACCGGGATATGCCTGGTCTGCGGATTGTTCTTCAATTCTTCCATTACTTCCCAACCTGATTTCACCGGCAACTGGATATCAAGCAGGATACCACGCGGTTTGTAGGTGATGGCCAGCGGAACGGCCTCGTCGCCCCGAACGGAGAGTACGCCCTTGTATTTGTTCTTCCGCGCATATTCGAGTAAAGAAAAAGCGAAATTGGTATCGTCTTCAACAATCAGGATCACGTTATCGCCAGGGGTAATCTGGTTCCTGTCGTCGGGAATGGCTTCCGGGATGGAGGGAGAAATATAGGGATCGGTAGTAGCCACCTTTTGTTCCGTCTCCTGCTCCACCTGAACCTCCACCGTTTTTTTCGGGGTTGGCGGTAAAGCCGCGGGCTGTGCTTTTTCCAGCGGCACATACACCACGAATTCACTGCCCTGGTCAACATTGCTGTGCAGTTGAATTTCACCGCCCAGTAAGCGTGCCAGTTCACGACTGATGGAAAGTCCCAATCCTGTACCGCCGTATTTTCTTCGGGTGGAACCATCGGCCTGCTGGAAGGCTTCAAAAATAAGGTGCTGCTTCTCTTTAGGAATACCAATACCCGTATCTTTTACGGAGATGCCGATGTAATTGCTTTCATCCGTGGGCCGGAACACATCCATGTGCACATAACCCTGGGCGGTAAACTTCAACGCGTTGGAAAGCAGGTTACGCAGGATCTGCTCCAGGCGCATCTTGTCCGTTTCCAATGCGGAAGGCACCCCTTGTTGTATGGTGAGTTTCAGTTCCAGTCCTTTTTCCTGGGCCACGGGTTCGAACAACGCCCGCATATCGCGTACGATATCGGAAACCGCTATCCTTCCGTATTCCAGTTCCATTTTACCCGATTCAATCTTGGAAAGGTCCAGTATCTCATCAATCAGGGAAAGCAGTCCGTTACCGGCGCTCTGGATCACTTTGGCGTACTCCACATCTTCGGGAGAAAGGTTGCCATTGTTGTTCTCCGACATCAGCCTGGATAAGAGCAGAATAGAATTGAGCGGCGTTCTCAACTCATGGCTCATATTGGCGAGGAACTCCGATTTGTATTTGGTGCTCAGTTCCAGTTGTTCGGCCTTGGTTTGTATTTCCAGGTTTCTCTCCGCGATCAGCATATTGCGTTCTTCCAGTAAACGGGACCGTTCTTCCAGTTCCTGGTTGGTTTGCATCAGTTCCTCCTGCTGTACTTTCAGTTCTTCTTCCGAAGCCTGCAGCTTCTGGGCCTGCGCCTCCAGTTCTGTATTCAGGTTTTCCAACTCGCTGTGTTGCGACTGCAGTTCCTCGGCCTG
>CAMLPA010000508.1 GCA_946481605.1 uncultured Flavihumibacter sp.
TCTTTCCTCAGCGACGCCATCTGCTACAATGGTTGTAAAATCGCCAAAGATGTTCACGCAGACGCATTGATTGGTATGACGCAATCCGGTTACACTGGTTTCATGCTCTCCAGCTATCGTCCTAAATCGCCGTTGTATATTTTTACGAAAGAACGCACCTTGGTGAACCAACTCAGTCTGAGCTGGGGTGTTCGCGCCTTCTATTATGATGAGGAGGAAAGTCTGGATGATATCATTGCTGACCAGATCGAGATTTTGAAGGAAAGAGGTTTTCTAAAAACAGGTGATGTGGTGATTAACACGGGTAGTACGCCGGTGAAGATGCATTTGCCGACGAATGTGTTGAAGATTACGAAGTTGTAGACAGCCTCACCCCAACCCCTCTCCCAGGGGAGAGGGGCAACACAAGTTGTGTTGTGTTATTCGAGGGAGCGATGTTTTTTTTGAAACTTCTTATAGGTACATAAATAAAAATCCCCCGGTGGTTCGCCGGGGGATTTTTTATTGGAAGTTATTGCTGTTTATTTCTTTACCATGTCGTTCATTACTTGAACGGCTTCTTCGAGGTAGATGTCTTCGCTTAGTAGTTTCATCCACTTTTTATAGTTCTCGAGTTTGTTCTTATCGGCTGAGAGGGCTTCCATTACAGATGCATGGGCTTCGAGGGTAAGTGGTGTTTTCAGTTTGTTTACGGCTTCAATTTCTTTCACTTTATCGCGGATCATCTTTTGCTGTGCCCTGTATTGGGTCAGGTTCAGAGAAGCTGTTTTCTCATCATTTTTCGCGCCGAGCCACTCACCATTTTTGCGGATGGTTTCGAAAGCTGTATGTGCTTTTACGCGTGTTTCACTTTTGGCTTTTAATGCAGCTACATCTACAGGTTGTTTCCATGCTGTGTAATCGGCTTTGGCGATTTCGTCCCAGGGCAGTGCATCAGGATTGTCTTTTTCACGCACTTTAGCAGTTTCCAGGACATCCGGAATCACGATATCTGAGGCTACACCACGGAGTTGGGTAGAGCCACCGTTGATGCGGTAGAATTTCTGGAGTGTGAGTTTTACAGAACCCAGGTCACTGTTGGGATTCAGCATACCGGAACTGAAATCCAGTCCGATATTGCGTTGAACGGTTCCTTTGCCGTATGTGGAAGTACTGCCGATGATCACACCGCGTTTATAATCCTGGATGGCGGCGGCGAATATTTCAGAAGCAGAAGCGCTGTATTCGTTCACCATTACAGCAAGCGGTCCATCATACAGAACGGACTTATCGCGATCAGGCAGCACTTTAGGTTTGCCGTCACGGTCTTTCACCTGAACCACGGGACCGTCGGGGATAAAGTACCCTACGATCTGGATTACATCATACAGGGAACCGCCACCATTGTTGCGGAGGTCCATTACGATACCATCCACATTGGCTTCTTTCAGTTTCACAATCTCTTTTCCTACGTCTACTGCACTTTTCGCGCCATCGGCCCTTTCAAAATCGGCATAGAAATCTTTAAGGAAAATATAGCCTATCCTTTTATCACCTTCCTTCACTACCAGGCTACGGGCGAAACCTTCATCCTGCACAATTTCGTCGCGTACCAGGCTCACTACTTTCAGACTACCTTCCTTCTTCTTTACGGTAAGTTTAACCTCCGTGCCTTTCGCGCCACGGATCACTTTCACAGCATCGGTGATATCAAAACCAGACAGGTCTACGGGCTCCTGGGTACCCTGCCCTACTTTCATGATGATGTCTCCTTCTTCCAGCTCACCGGATTTCCAGGCCGGACTACCAGCCACGATGCTGATGATTTTGATGGTGCCTTCCGGTGTTTCCTGGAGTTGGGCGCCGATACCGAAGAAACGGCCACTCATTTGTTCGTCGAAATACCTTTTATCAACGGGTGGGAAAAAGTTCGTGTGTGGGTCCATGGTAGAAGAGATCGTATTCACCATCAGGTTAAAACGTTCTTCTTCTGTGAATTTATTTTTCAGCCTGTCGAACATGTCGTGGATGGTCTTCTTCACTTTTTCGCGGGCCTCGGCTTCAAGTTCAGCGTCGGTCTTCACTTTAAAGCCTTCGGTACCTTTGTTTTTTTCACGCAGGTCAAGCAGGTCAGCATATCTTTCAAGCGTGAGGTATTTCAGTTTTTTGCGCCAGGCTTCCGTTCTTTCAGCAGCAGTGGCTGCATAATTATTCTTTTCTGGATCCAGCGCGATGGATTCATTGGTGGAGAAATCAAAAGGTTTGGCCAGCAATCCTTCATAGATGCCGGACACCTCCGTCATTCTTTTCTGGTAAATGGCGCTGATGGCGGGAAAGAATTGAATAGCGCCGCCGTTGATTTCATCGTCGATCTTAGTTTCAAACTTTTTCAGTTCCTGAATATCTGATGCGAGGAAGATATTCTTGTCGCGGTCCAGGTCTTCGAGGTATTTCTTAAAAATAACTTTTGAAAAATCGTCGTTGATATTTTTAGGACTGTAATGCCCTTGTGATAACATCTCGCCCAGGTTTCTCAATATCCTTTCATATTTGGTGGGCGGTGCTCCGTGTGTGCCGAGGGAACGATAAGCCAGGAAAAGGCCACACACCAACAGCAGTGCAACCACCGGTAAACTCTTTTTGCTAAACATAGTTTGTACTAATTTATTCATGCCTGTCAAAAATAACGAATTAATAAAGGGTTTCGTGTTAACGCTTTGCTTAATAATCTTTTGAAATTTATTTTGTTGATTTTGAATATTTACTATTTTTGCAGCCTGTTTACGGAGGGCGTAGCTCAGTTGGTTAGAGCGTCAGTTTGTGGCACTGAAGGCCGTGGGTTCGAAACCCATCGTCCTCCCCGGAAAGAGAGCTGTAATATTACAAGTATTACGGCTCTTTGTTTTTAAACAATGGCTTGTTGCGCATTTTTCCCATCACGGTTATTGCATTTATAAAGAAATTGTAACCCAGGTTTGAAATGATCTACTTACTTCCCATTATCGCCGCGTTCACCGGCTGGATCACCAATAAGATCGCTATTAAATTATTGTTCCACCCCCGGCTGCCTGTACGGTTCATGGGCATGACCATCCAGGGTGTTTTCCCGAAACGGCAACAACAATTCGCAGAGAAGCTGGGAAAACTCGTGAGCAGGGAGTTACTTTCTTTTGATGACATTAAACAGAAGATTGCCCGTCCGGAGAACGTAAACAAAATAATGCCGCTTGTTGAAAAGCACATCGACCATTTCCTTCAGGTGAAACTGGGTGAAAAGATGCCCATCGTGCGGGCCTTCGTGGGAGAAAGCA
>CAMLPA010000509.1 GCA_946481605.1 uncultured Flavihumibacter sp.
GCTGGTATAGGCTTCCAGCAGATGGAGGTGCGTGTTCATTGATTTGGGTTCGTTGGCATCTTTATCGCTCAAACGCTGGTCCTGCAACGGATTCCAGCTTTCATCCAACGCCTCTGTGTAACCGCCGTTGGCCTTATCGTAACAATATGTTTCTATTGAACGGAACATTGCGATGGCCTCATTCCGGGCCATTTGATTCCCGGTCGCTTCGAAGTATGCGACATACCCGTAAAGCGCGAATGCCTGGGCGTAAGTTTGTTTTTTGCCATCCAGCTTATCTCCACTGCGGTCAACGCTCCAGTAAACGCCACCATTCACTTCATCACGGAAGTAATCCAGCATATATTTAAACGCACGTTTTGCCAGCGCAATGCTTTGCTGATTGCCATTTGCTTTAGCGGCAGCGGAAAACGTCCACAAAATACGGGCGTTCAACACAACACCTTTGGGAGCGGACTGGTCCAGCCGGTTGTGGCCGTCTCTCCGGGCATAAAATCCACCGTAATGGCGGTCGGTCATATTTTTTTTCCAGTAAGAAAGAATATTGGTCAGTTCATTTTTCGCTTGCTGATAGAGGTAATTGGTTATTTCCTTTGCTGATCGGTGCTCGTTCATTGTAATCCGTTGGACAGGTTGGTGATGGTATTGCTTTCAAAAATAACTTCCAGAGGGCAATGATGCTCATACTGTTTGACCGTAGCGCCCTGAAAATCACACAAAATTGGAAGAACGTCCATGCCTACCCGTTAATACGTCAACTTTTGAAGATTGTTTGAATTTTGCAATTTCCTGTTTCGCGTGCGCTACCATACCCCCTTCCACCGCTGCTATCTTTGTTGTATCAAACATCAGAAAAAATAAAAACAATGAAACACAAAGTATGGTACATCACAGGGGCGTCCAAAGGTTTGGGCCTTACCCTGGCAAAAAAACTCCTGGAGCAGGGCTATAAAGTAGCCGCCACTTCCCGCAGCATCAGTGAACTGGAAAAAGCAGCAGGGCACCGTTCTGAAAATTTCCTGCCCCTCGCGGTGGACATCCTGAACGAGCAGAGCGTGGCACAAAGCATCCAGGATACCCTTGCGCACTTCGGACAACTGGATGTAGTGGTGAACAACGCGGGATATGGACTTGCAGGCGCACTGGAAGAACTGAGCGACAAAGAAGCACGGGCCAATTTTGATGTGAACGTGTTCGGAACGCTTAACGTAATCCGTCATGCCATGCCCCATTTACGCCAACAACAATCTGGACACATCTTCAACATCGCGTCCATTGGAGGCTTTGCAGGCGGCTTTCCCGGCTTTGGCATTTACTGCGCCACCAAATTCGCGGTACACGGCTTAACGGAATCCCTTGCGCATGAAATTGAAGCGTTCCATGTTAAAGCGACCGTTGTGATGCCCGGCTATTTCAGAACGAATTTCCTGACCAGCGGCTCTTTATCAACACCCCAACAGGAGATTGCCGCGTACAAAACCGTTCGTGAAGTGCAGGACGCACACACCAACCAGTACAATGGCAACCAGCAGGGTGATCCGGAAAAAGCCGCGGAAGTGATGATTGCGGTGGCAGAACAGGCCAATCCTCCGATCCACCTTTTCCTGGGACCCGATGCCTACCAGTTCGCGGAAGCTAAAATGGATGTGGTAAAAACAGATATGGAAGCAGTGAAAAAACTGGCAACGGCCACGTCATTTTCTTAACGGCGAAACTCCCGCCGGGGGTGCCGCTATAGCGGTGCCACCGGTGGGAAAAAACCATTCGATATGCGGTATTTTTCTACCTTTAATTCCGTGAAAAAAACGGGTGCGCCTTTTACTGAAAGTCTGGAAGAATTTTACCGGCACAAACTGCCGGAACACCTGCGTCATCCCAATAAGCAGATCGGGAACTTCAACGTTTTCCGTATGGAAGATTGCGTGGGCTCCAACGGAGAAACGATCATTCCTTATGCGCGACGGGCCTTTTACAAAATATCGCTCGTTACCGGGAATAACCTCTACCATTATGCGGACAGAACATTACACATGAACGGCTCCGCGCTGATGTTCTTTAACCCGCAGGTCCCATACACGCTTGAACCGTTGGACTCTGATAACACCGGCTATTTTTGCATCCTGCGCGAAGCGCTTTTCCTGGAAAAACTCAAACCCCGTTTCCCGGAACTGCCGATGTTTCATATCGGGGGAAATCCATCTTACCTGTTGAACGAAGCGCAAACCGCACAGGCAACGGATGTTTTCAGAAAAATGATGGAAGAAGAAAATTCAGATTATAAATTCCGGGAGGACCTGCAGTTGAATTACGCGATGGAACTGATTCACCTGGCGCTGAAAATGGAGCCCACTATCACCCTGCACCGGCAAACCAATGCCAGCACACGCATCACCACTATTTTCAGTGAAATGCTGGAGCGACAGTTCCCTATTGAATCCACACAACAGCGCTTTACACTGCGTTCTGCGAAAGATTTCGCGGAGCAACTGTATGTGCACGTGAACCACCTGAACCGGGCCATCCGGGAAACGACCGGTAAAACCACCTCCACGCTCATCGCGGAACGCGTTACCAGCGAAGCGAAGGTGCTGCTCAAACATACCGACTGGCCCATCTCCGATATCGGGTATTGCCTCGGATTTGAAGAACCCGCCCACTTCAATAATTTCTTTAAGAAGCATACAGCGCTGTCGC
This sequence comes from uncultured Flavihumibacter sp., assembly GCA_946481605.1. The sequence goes on from CAMLPA010000509.1 coordinate 2,695, forward strand.
CTTCGGTGTTTAGAATGAACTGAGTAGAAAGCTAACCGCTGGTTTTCGTACCTTTAGGCGTGCTAATTTATTCCAGGAACCTTTTAAACTATTCAGGTGGGCATACAAACGGTTATTTCAGGAACAGGAAGTTATATTCCGGAGCAGGTAGTATCCAACAAAGATTTTACACAGCACAACTTTTATGCTGAAGATCAGCACCCGCTTTCCACGCCTCCTACTGAAATTGTAGCCAAGTTCAGCAAGATAACGGGGATTCTGGAGCGGCGTTATGCCTCCGATGAACTCACCGCCTCGCACATTGGTACTGAAGCTGCCCGTAAAGCCATTGCCGCCAGCGGTATTAACCCGGAAACCATCGATCAGCTTATTGTGGCCCATAACTTCGGGAATGTGCTGAAACATTCGGTTCAAACGGCCATCGTACCTTCGCTGGCCACCATCATCAAAAGTGAACTCGGCATCAAAAACCCGTCCTGTGTTGCATACGACCTCATCTTCGGTTGCCCGGGCTGGTTGCAGGGCATGATCCATGCCGACGCTTTCTTCAAAGCGGGTATCGCGAAGAAAGCATTGATTATAGGAACGGAAAC
>CAMLPA010000510.1 GCA_946481605.1 uncultured Flavihumibacter sp.
CCCGGATGTAATCCTGGTCATCTTTCATTTGAAAGTACTTTGGAAAACAAAGTTAGTAGAAGAATCGGAATTTGCAAGGAGGAGGGAGAAATTATTTTCCTCCCTCCGGATCGGCCGCCGGGTTATTTTTGATGGTGCCTTTCATATCGCGTGTATTCTTCTGAACGGCGATAGCGGCGAACATGCTGAGGGTGAATGACATCCCGTAAAAGCCTTTTTCACTTTTCGTGAGGTCTGCGTTCCACAAACCGATGGTGAGCAGCAGGATGGACACGATGGTGGTGAACCAGGTTCCTCACTACGGTCTTGTTAATGTTACAGGTGATTTTGTAATTTCGCGCTCTTTTTAACCTTATTCTATTTTAAATGATTACTAAAGCGTTTATTGAAGATTTCATCAAAGAAAATGAAATTGAGTTAAGTTCCACACATTCCAGATTATGCCTGCCAGTTATCATCAGGATTTATAAAAAGATGGCTGCAGGAATTAGATTCCCTGGAATAAAAGTTGAAAATAAGCTAATTTGTGATGGACATCATAGGTATGTTGCATCACTCCTATGCAACTTTTCACTTGATAGAATTCCGGCACAGAGCACCTCCGCGACAACCTTAGTTCATTGGGAATCAGTTCTTTTCGAAGAAGAGGATTGGGATACGCCCGCAAAAATCAGGATGTTGACTGAAAAAGATGCTGAGTTTAACAATATTACAATTGACGAAATATTTGCTTTGCTGAAATAATCCATAAATTTGCAGGTCATGTTATTCTTTCTAGACATAGATGGTGTTATGGTTCCAGCTAAAGGTTGGAAAAGTCCTGAATTTTTAATGGATGGTTTTCCTGCTTTCAGTACAAAGGCTACGCGTACGCTTCAGAATTTGATTTCTGATTTGGATACTGTAGTGCTCACCACATCTCATAAGGCAAAGTATAGCATTGAAGAATGGAAAGAAATTTTCAAAACAAGGGGTTTAAGTATTGAGCATATTAAATCTCTACCTGAAAATACTGCACACCTCAGCAGGAAGGATGAAATTGTAAGTTGGTTTAATCTTAATGTGATTGAGGAAGATTTTGTTATAATCGATGATGATAAATCTTTAAACGACCTTCCTCCATTTCTAAAGGAGAATCTTGTACAGACCAGTTCTTTCATTGGCCTTACTGAAGAACATAGAGGGGTAATAGAATCAATAGTGCGAAAAGGGTTGAAGGTTGTGTAGTTAAAATATTATTGAAAATTAAAACCCCTAGCTTTTCAAAAAGCTGGGGGTTTTTTATAGTAGTATATGTTCTGTTTATTGAATGGTGAACTGAATGCTTTGTTTTCCTGCATTCAACCAGTAATTTCCTTTCGGGAAGGGAAGGGTGGAAATCGTATTCGTGCCCGCAGAAAGTTGCTTTTGAAACATTAGTCTGCCCTGAACATCCACGATGCGCACCAATGTTTTTGTTTCCATTTTTACCGTGAGTACATCTGAAACAGCAGGGTTAGGATAAAGCAATACCTGACCGCCATTGCCCGTACCTGATATTGTAATCACCTTAATGTAGCTGCGTTCACCATCTGAAGCAACCTCTGCTATCCTGTAGGTGTTGTTTCCAAAATGGGGGTTGGTGTGAACGAATTGGTAACGCTGTATTTCAGTGCTGTTTCCTGCCGCGGCTACCGTTCCTATGCGCTGCCAGTTGCCCATTCCGGCATGGTATTCAATTTCAAAATGGCTCACCCTTTCCTCTGCCGCTGTACGCCAGGCCAGTAAAATACCCGTACCCTTCTGCTGACCTGTAAAATCCAGCCAACGCACCGGGAGAGTGCCGGGAATAACGGTTACGGTTATAGTATTTCCGTAGTCATAAGTTCCGTAGCCATTGTCCAGCCTTGAACGGAAGTAGGTTGTCTCTTCCAGTGTACCGGTTTGCGCCCCTGTGAGCGTGCCTGAAGTGGCACCGCTGATGTTCGTCCAGTCTGTGCCGTTGGGTGATTCCTGCCATTGAACTGAGCTGTAAGGGAAATCAGTAATCGACATATCTGCGGGCAGGTCGCCTTCATCAATGGTCTGGTTACTGCTTACGGTGCCGTTGGTGTTTTTTGTAACGGTGGATGTTTGCCATGCGGTACCGTTTACTAATGTTCCTGTTCTGCCGTTACCGGTATTGTCTGTAACGGAGGTGCCGGTATTATCGGTCATTTTATAATAGGCCAGCAGGCCGGAAGCATTGTTGGCCACCTGCCGGTATTGATTTGCGGTAATATTGCTATTTGCCCTTACGCCAGACCAAACGCGAACTTCGTCTAATTGTCCGGCAAAGAAACCGGAGGCTGTAGCGTTGTCCCATTCCTGCCCAAGCGAGAATAGGTCAGTACTTTGCACCCGGTTGCCAACGGGATAAACGCGGCTTACTTCGGCTGTGCTGCTGCCGTTAAGGTAAAGGCTCATGGTATTGTCGCTGTAATTAAACGTTACAGCCACATGGTTCCAGGTATTTGCAGTGAGGGTTGTGGTGCCGTAAAGGGTGGATGGGCTGGAACCGGATGAGTACAGGTATAACTTGTTTCCGCTGTTGGAACCAACGCCCATTTCAATGCGGTTTGTGCCACCGGCAGGGTTAAACGAAAAAATAGCTTCGGTATAAGTTACGTTTCTTGAAGATCGGAACCAGAATTCAATGGTCCAACTGTTGTCGGCTACGGCTGCGGAAACGCTATTGGCTGTGAAATAATCGTTCGTGCCATCAAAAGATAACTGGTATCCCCAGCGGGCATCTTGGGCTGAAGCGGGTAAAGCACAACAAAAAAAGAAGAACAGGGGTAGTAAAAATTTCGCCATAGTTGAATATTGAATTGATGTAATTCAGAGGATGGCGGGAAATTACATGAAATATGGTGGGGGAGAAACGGGGCGGAGGTGGGGCGGGAGTTTTTTGATATATGTCAATAAGCGCGTTGGGTTTAAGAATTTTGGCATCTGAATAGTATCAGACTTTTCAGTTCACTGCTGACCTATCAGGTTTTCTGCTTGTATATATTCATTTGCGCAGTATACTTCGCTATTGAGGGCACAAAATATCAAAGAATGGTAATTGGCGCATAAAGCGAAATATCTTTCGCTTTTATGTATGCGTTTTACGAGATTGTATAAGAGTTGTTGGCTGATGCCGAAGGAGGTATTTAAACTTTCAAAACTGAGGGTAATGCGAAATAAATTGAACAAAACAAAAAAGCGTCTCATCTGAGACGCTTCCTGCGGACCGGACGGGACTCGAACCCGCGACCTCCGCC
>CAMLPA010000511.1 GCA_946481605.1 uncultured Flavihumibacter sp.
GAACTGGTGCTGAACAGTGAGTGGCTGTTTGCGAAACGGCGCATCATCGATAAAGTTTATTCACTTTTCGGCAAACTAAGTGAGGATTACAGCTCGATTTTGACGAAATCATCATTGCCCGGAGAACTGTTCAGCATCTCCCCGAAAATATCCCGTGGCGAAAACTACCACGGGCTGCCGTATGTAATGCTCGATTATCCGAGGATTTTCGGAAAGGAAGATGTTTTCGCCATCAGAAGTTTTTTCTGGTGGGGAAAAGGGTTCAGCATACACCTCCATTTACAGGGAAAATACATGGATGAATACCGTGATTTGGTTTTGGAAACCGGGGTAAAATACGGATGGCTGATTTCTGCACATTCATCTCCCTGGGAACATGATTTTGAACAGGATGGATATGTTCGGATAAACAAGGAAAAGTTGCCTGCGCATGGTTTTCTGAAAATTGGAAAACTGCTGCCCCTGGCGCATTGGGAAAGCGCTTTCGATTTTTACAACAAAGCTTTCAGCGAATTGAATGGGCTCCATCACTCCGCATCATGAGTTCTGTCGCGCGGACTGTAAAAGCGGAAGGCGCACCTTTACTGAAGTGCGCCTTCCGGCCTGGCTCCCAACCCGCTTCTATCCGCCTTACCTTCGCTTGGCTAAACATCCGTCAGGAGGGGATCCTATATATTTGGAGTGTTAACTGAAGTATCTATTTAAAAAACGGGGCCAGTATTTCTTTCGTTGTCATCATAAGAAATTGTGCATCTGTTTCCCCTTTCGTCCCGTAAAATGTGGAATGCCGGGAACATCTCCGGCCTATCTTTGTTGACATTCAAACTTTACCATGCAGAACTATAAGAACCACGTCCGTTTTTACGCCCCACACCACTTTGTTTTTTACCCGATCATGTTGTTGCTGATTATCGTTTCAGTCCGAGGCATCTGGCAACATCCGGAAAGCAGGGCGGAATATATACTGCTCTCAGCGTTGGCGCTCGTTATTACCTGGCTGAGTTTTATGACCAGGCAACATTACGCGCTCACGGTACAGAACAGGATCGTTCGCATGGAAATGCGCTGGCGTTACCACCTGCTAACCGGGAAAAGGCTGGAAGAACTGGAACCGCAACTCAGCTTCGGACAAATTGCAGCCCTCAGGTTCGCTTCAGATGCAGAACTTCCTTCGCTCACCACGCGTGCCATAGAAGAAAAGCTTTCTCCGGACGCCATCAAACAGCAGATCGTACATTGGGTAGCCGATGATATGCGTGTTTAATTGCTTACTTTCAATTACTCAAACCACGCCATTATGATGCAGGAGCCTGACTGGCAGGAAATTGCGCGCCAACTTGGAAACCCAAACGGCAGCGAGGGTATAAAAACCGCCGAAAGGATGCAGGAAAACAATGCCGGTATGATCCGTAAGGCCATTGATGTACTCCGCATCAACAATGACGATCGCATTCTAGAGATCGGCTTCGGGAATGGAAGCCATCTTCCTTATATTTTATCCCAGGCTGAAAACGTTGTTTATACGGGGATAGATATTTCTGCCACCATGGTGGACGAGGCCCATCGGTTGAACAAGCATGCCGTTGAACAGGAACAGGCTTTTTTCTCTTTGTCTGATGGGAAATCCCTCCCTTTTAACGACGACACATTCGACCATATTTTCACGGTAAATACCGTGTATTTCTGGCGAGACCCCGGGTTATATCTCCTGGAAATGATCCGTGTTTTACGGAAAGGCGGGCGACTTGCACTTGGTTTTGCCCCCGCATCTTTCATGGAAAAACTGCCCTTCACCCGATTCGGGTTCAGGTTATATACGCCTGAAGCCCTTCAAAACCTGGTTACTGAGGCCGGGTTCCATATTGAACGCCTGGAAGAAGAAGAGGAAGAAGTCCGCTCTAATGGGGAAGTGATCCGAAGAAATTATATGGTGCTGGTAGGGGTGAAGTAGCACTTTCGGCTGGGTTCATTTAACATGATTTGTGGGTGGTATATTTTCTTGCGGTGACACGACAACACTGCGAAGGGATTTACTTATTTGGAATTCTTTTAATTATACGCTCCCTTACGGTGGCTTCGGCTTAACCAATAGTGCAATGCAAGGCTTTGCCTTATCTGGTTTACGGTTAATTACCGATTTGGGCCTTGACTTGCATGGCAAATTCACTCCATTCATCCATTCTATTTGCCGTTCTTCCCAAACACAACAATTTATCTTTCTATCTAAATTCAAGCAAACCCTTGTAAACACTGGATTCTCCCTTTCGCCCAATAGTGCTCATTAAAGATTACCTGTAAAAAAATGGTACTATGTGTTGCATAGTACTGAATTGTTTCTATCTTTGTGTCTGAGATAGCCAAATAGCCAAGAAAACAAAGCCGGGGAAAGTAACCGGCCATGAAAAACAAAATCAGTTCACTCTAAAAAAGATGCGGTATGAACATTGAGAACACCCAGAGCCAGATGCGGAAAGGAATACTGGAATTCTGTATCCTGAGCATCATACGGCGGGGAGAAGCTTATCCTTCCGACATTGTGGAGGAGATGCGCGGAGCGAACCTCCAGATCCTGGAAGGAACGCTTTACCCCCTGCTTACCCGGCTCAAGAACGCCGAGATGCTGACTTACAGGTGGATAGAAAGCAGCAGCGGCCCTCCCAGGAAATACTTCTCCCTCACTGAAAAAGGAGAAGTCTTCTACAAAGAACTGGAAGCCACCTGGAACGAACTAGCCAACGCGGTAAACACGCTCGCCTCCAAGCAACAAGCCTTACAAAGCACACCAACCGACAACCAATAACACAACCTATAAATCATACGGAGATGAAAAAGATTATCAACATAAACCTTTCGGGAAGGCTGATACCCATTGAGGATTCGGCTTACGATATACTGCGGGGCTACACGGAAAGTCTGAAGCGGTATTTTGCCCACGAAGAAGGGAAAGAGGAGATCATCAGCGATATTGAAAGCCGTATTGCCGAATTGTTCCAGGACAAAATTAAAAAAGGTGCGCATTGCATTACCGATGCAGATGTGGAAGAAGTAATGGCCTCCATTGGTCGCCCGGAAGATTTCGACGCAAATGAAGAAGCTACCGCGCAACAGGCTGCTGCTTCCGGATTCAATGGCGGCGCCGGTTCCGGAGAATACGAACAACGTGCTCCCCGTGGACGCCTTTTCAGGAACGAGAACGACAAAATCCTGGGTGGTGTGTGCAGCGGCATCGCAAATTCCCTGCGCATTGATCCTTCCCTGGTGCGTATCTTGTTCGCCCTC
>CAMLPA010000512.1 GCA_946481605.1 uncultured Flavihumibacter sp.
TTTGGTCACACTGAATTAAACCAATGGTAACATTTAGTTAATGAAAACTTAACACGGGAGGTGGCGTGGAATGGGCGGATAGTTTTATTGAGGGTGTGCGGGGGTCGGTTTAGGGGAGAGGTTTTCACGCAACTGCTTTGTGCTGTGCACTTCGCAGACGCAAAGGAGCAAGGACGCAAAGAGTGGTTGAGTGTGCAGTTAGCTGGGGAATATTTTCTCGCGATTGCTTCGCACCTCGCAACGTTGTTTGTGTTTCAGCATGTGGTAATTTCAGGGAGTAGGTATGGCATTTTTCTCGCGATTGCTTCGTACCTCGCAACGCTACGACGCCACGCGTTGATTAGTGGGGAGTCGGTTTGGGGGCAGAACTTTTTGGGGGTAGAGTTTCTTTTTGTAAAGGCTTAGAGAATTGTAACGGAAGGTATTGGAGATGCACGCATGGATTGGCAAGAAGTAGATTTATAGGAAGAGCTTATTGACGAAGATGATTTTCCTGGATGGCTTTTGAGGATTTTTAAGGAAAGATATTGGGAATGCCACGCGTTGATTGGAGCGTAGGTTTATGCGCAAAACTTTTTTGGGAGAGAGGATTTTGTGAAGGCTTAGAGAATTGTAAGGGAAGTATTTTGGATGCCCACATGGATTGGTAAAGAGTAGATTTATAGGAAGAGCTTATTGACGAAGATGATTTTCCTGGATGGCTTTTGAGGATTTTTAAGGAAAGATATTTTAGATGCCACGCATGGATTGGTGGGGAGTGGATTTATGGGAAGTTTTTTTTCTGAAACGATTGTTTTAGATGAGATGATTCAGGACGTTACAATGGAGGATAATTCTCTCGCGGAGACGCAAAGGCGCAAAGCATTGATGAGTTGGAGAAAGCAAGAAATTCGTAAGGCTTAATTGAAGCATTCAAAATAAACAGCGCATTACAAAAACACCCATAGAAAAGCTCCCTACTACCACAAATCATTTCGGTTACGATAAGCAATGCCCCTCTCCCTGGGGAGAGGGGGCGGGGTGAGGCTACTCCAACCTGATCTCACTGATTTTTTCCGGCAGCCAAACCTGCATATCTCCTGCACCACGGTTGTTCCAGGAGAAGTAAGGAATGGCTTTCACCCGCATGTTCTCCATCCTGACAGAGAGGCCGTCTGAAGTTGCGACAGGGCGTTTAGCATCGAAGGAAATTACATTCACACCACCCAGTAGCGCAGGATCATACTGAACAGTAAAGGAAGGCTGTTGGGGTACAATAAAATTCCAGCCGCGCCCACCATTATCGGCCCCTTCCACACAATATACGAACGGACCATACTGGAGGGCCAGTTTACCCACATTCTGCTTCAGTTCGGGCTTGCTGATAATAAGCTTCACCTCCATGGCGGTTTCCACTTGCACCCTATCGCCTTTCTTCCAGGCACGCTGAATCACCAAGTACCCGTTCTCTTCTTTGTAAGGAAGCGCTTTGCCATTCACCAACACCTTCATTTCCGGAAGGCTGCTTCCTTTATAGGTGTAAAGATCACCGGGAGCAGGTTGCGACAACCAGCCTGGTTTGCGGATATGAAGTGCGAATGCTTTTCGGGGCGCTTTCTCCAATGTAATTTCCGTATTTCCTTTCCAGGGAAAACCCGTTTCCATTTTTAAAGCCACCATTTCACCGTTCACTTTAAATTCAGCATTGTTTCCAATAAACAGGTTGATCCAAACATGACCGTTCGCGGTGGAATACACATAATCGCCAAGAGAAGATACCAGCCTGGCGATGTTGGAAGGACAGCAGGCAGTACCGTACCACTCCTTTCTGTTGTGCTGCCCCGTGGAGGCGAGCGGATTGCCATAGAAGAACCGGTCTCCGGAGAGAGAGAGTCCGTCCAAAGCGCCGTTGTACAAACTTCTTTCCAATACATCAATGTATTTGGATTGCCCCGTGAGCATGTTCATCCGCTGGTTCCAGAACACCATGCCCACCGATGCGCATGTTTCGCAATAGGCGGTCATATTGGGAAGGTCATAATCTTTGCCGAAACCTTCATTGGTGCCCTGCGCGCCGATGCCTCCGGTAATATACATGTTCCGGTGCACCACATCTTCCCAGATAGCATTCATAGCGGCGGAGTAGCCGGCATCATTGGTTACCGCGGCCACATCTGCGGCACCGGTGTACATATACATGGCCCGCACGGCATGGCCGGTAATATTGCGCTGATCTTTTACGGGAACGAGGTCCTGGCAGTATTCGGGATCTTTCCATTCATCCCATATTTTCCCTTTGCCATGGCCATGGCCCCTTTGATCGAGGAACCATTTTGCGAGCTCCAGGTAGTCCCTGTTCTGCGTGAGATGGTACAATTTCATCAGCGCCAGTTCTATTTCCTGGTGACCGCTCACCCAGGGTCTGTTCTTCAGTCGGAACGTGGCATCAATGTGATCGGCGAACCGGATGGCCACATCCAGCAATGTTCTTTTTCCCGTGGTATTGTACCAGGCGATGGCCGCTTCAATAAGATGGCCAGCACAATAATCTTCGTGCTTCTCCATATCCGTCCAGCGCTTATTGATATCCGTAAGCTGGTAGAAGGTATTCAGGTAGCCGTCAGGCAGTTGTGCCGCGGCGATCTTATTTATCCACTCGTCTGCTTTCCGTTCGGTTTGTTCATCCGGGTTGTTCTTCAGCGAGTACGCCATAGCTTCAATGGCTTTGTACACATCGGAATCATCGTAGTAAATGCCTTCATGCGCACCTTTCCCCTGCGCGGCTTTTTCAAAGTTGCGGATACGACCCGTTTTATTTTCCGTGTATAAAATACAGGCATCCAGCGTGGCGCCTGAAACGGTGGTCATTCTTTCTTTCCAGAAAGGATCCGTGATATTTACAGCAGAAAAGCTTACCGGATGCAACTTCTGTAACGACTCCTGTGCAGTTCCCGTAAATGGAATGCTGCCGCCAAGCGCCAATAAGATCAATATTCTTTTCATCATAACTACAAGGGTGATTTGATTCAGAAAGATACGGAGATGTTCTGTTGTCCATACAACTGCGCTCCGGATGGTATGTTTACGGATATGGTATAAATATTTTTGCCGGAAGCGACCAGCGCACCATTGGAAACGGATTTGATCGGAACCGCGGAAAATACCCTGAAAGTATAAGCAATCCCGGGACGTCCTTCCACCAGCCATTCCGCATGGTTCTCCTTTACTGCTTCCGACAGTATTTTTAATCCTTTACTGGGCTGATCCACCTCAGCGGGCGTTACCACGGGCAATGCACC
>CAMLPA010000513.1 GCA_946481605.1 uncultured Flavihumibacter sp.
CCCCGGAGAGGGGTTGGGGAGAGGCTCAAAACAACCAATGAAACGAATAAACATACTACTCAAAAAAGTTTTCCCTCTCCTAAGCATTCCCCTGCTGTTGTATGCCTGCAACAACACCAAAGGAACGCCTGCATCCTTTAATGCCGATTCCGCCTTACAATACTGCGTAACCCAGGCCGCCATCACTTCAGCCCTTCCGCTGCCCGATGATCAACTCCCGAGGAGTGTCGCCAACGGAAGCAATACCTGGCGCACCGTCAACTACCTCGACTGGACCAGCGGCTTCTGGCCCGGAATTCAATGGTACGTGTACGAATACACCGGTGATTCCACCTGGAAAAACCGCGCACAAAAAAGTTCAGCGAAATTATTCCCCCTTATAGACAGCGCCGCCATTGATCACGACCTCGGGTTTCAACTCTATTGCAGCATTGGCAATGGATTCCGACTAACCAAGGATAGTACCTATAAAAAAATATTACGCCGAGCCGCGGACACCCTTGCTAAACTTTACAACCCAAAAGTCGGCACCATCCTTTCCTGGCCACGTGAAGTGCCCGGTGTGGACTGGCCCCTGCGCCACAATACCATCATGGACAATATGATGAACCTTGAATTGTTGTTCTGGGCTTCAAAAAATGGTGGCGACTCGGCGCTGTATAATATGGCCGTTACACATGCGGAAACCACGATGCAAAACCATTTCAGAGAAGATTTTACTTCTTATCATGTAGTGGTGTACGATACCGCTACCGGAAAAAAAATTAAAGGCATCACGCACCAGGGATACAGCGACTCCAGCTTCTGGGCACGCGGACAAAGCTGGGGAATTTACGGCTTCACCATGGTGTACCGTGAAACCAAAGATGCCCGTTTCCTGGAGTTCGCACAAAAACTGGCTGATGTTTACCTGGAAAGATTACCGGAAGACCTGATTCCTTACTGGGACTTTGATGCGCCCGGTATTCCGGATGAACCCAGAGATGCGTCAGCAGCAGCGGTAACGGCTTCCGCTTTGATAGAATTGAGTACGTTGGTGCCAGATGAGGCCAAATCGGAAATATACCTGCAAAAAGCAGAACAGATGCTGGCCGTATTGTCAGGAAAAGATTACCAGGCAGGCAGCTTGAATTCCGCCTTTCTGCTCCACAGCACCGGGCATAAGCCCAATGGAGGTGAGGTGGATGCCGCAATTATTTATGCTGATTACTACTATATAGAAGCGTTGTTGCGCCTGAAAAAATTAAAAGAAAAATAGTTCGATCATTTTAATACTGGAATCATGTCGAAATTAAGCAGGACCATTTTGTTGTTGCTGATGCTTTGGAACACATTGCCGCTTCATGCCCAGGATACAGGCAAGGCAAAGCAGGAAGTAACGTTGAATTCGCCGGATGGTAAAATCCGTTTCCAACTGGAACACCGCTTTGAAGGAGGGAAAAGAGCTTTGTATTATACTGTTCATTTTAAAGACCAGCCAGTTGTTCTTCCTTCTGAAATGGACATTCAGCTCGATAACCACATCAGCGAGCAGGCGATGGCTTTAAAAGTGGACAAGGCAAAGAAATGGTGCGAGGACCTCAGGATCACCAATATTGTCACTTCTTCCGCCAACAATACATGGAAGCCGGTATATGGTGAACGCGCCAGCGTTAAGGATCATTACAACCAGGCCGTAATGGAAATGCTGAAAGAGAACAACCCAATGTACAAAATGAATGTACAGGTGCGCGTGTACAACGAAGGCGTTGCTTTCCGGTATTTCTTCCCTGAAAATGAAAAAGGCACCTATTACAGGGTAGTGGCTGAAAACACTGCTTTCACACTTCCGGAAGGAACCATGGCCTGGCATGCTGCCTGGGCGCAGGCGCCTTACACCTTACTGCCCTTGCGGAACTGGACCCAGGAGAGTGAACGCCCGCTTACCCTGGAACTCCCGGGGGGGACTTATGCCTGTCTGGCCGAAGCCGCTATGACCGACTACAGCAGAACAAAATTCAAACTCGGTTCCAAACCCAATACCATCCTCACCTCCATGCACGATCCCGCCGACCTGATTTCTCCCGTAGGCACCCCATGGCGCGTGATTATGCTTGCTGAAACGCCTGGAAAACTCGCGGAGAACAACGATCTGCTACTTAACCTCAATAAGCCATCCACACTCCGCAACACAGACTGGATCAAACCCGGAAAAATCATGCGTGTAATGACGCAGACCACCAAAGACGCTTATGAAAACATCGACTTCGCGGCTGCACACAGTTTGCAATACATCCTGTTCGACTGGAAATGGTATGGCCCCGCTTTCTCCTTCGACTCCGATGCCACCACCGTAAGTATTCCCGATTTCGATCTGCCTGGCATCATCGCTTACGGCAAACAAAAAGGAATAGGGGTGTGGTTGTACGTAAACCAGCAGGCGCTGCTGATGCAATCTGATTCCCTGTTCCGGGTCTACAAAGACTGGGGTGTGAAAGGCGTGAAATTCGGGTTCGTGCAGGTGGGTTCTCACCGCTGGACCACCTGGATACAAAAAGCCATTCAACAGGCCGCCGATGCTGAAATGATGGTGAATATTCACGACGAATACCGCCCCACCGGCGAACAAAGAACCTGGCCCAATTTTATGACCTCGGAAGGTATTCGTGGAAACGAAGAAATGCCAGATGCTACCCATAATACTGTATTGCCTTTCACAAGAATGATTGCAGGTGCCGGAGACTATACCGTTTGTTATTACGACAAGCGCATCAAAACAACACATGCCCACCAACTGGCGCTTTCCGTAGTAATGTATAGTCCCATCCAAACCCTGTTCTGGTACGATAAACCCGCTGCTTACAACGGAGAACCTGAAGTGGCATTCTTTGAAAAAGTGCCCGCCGATTGGGATGAAACACATATTCTGCAAGGCAAACCAGGTGTTTCCGTGGCAACCGCGCGCCGCAAAGGCAACCAATGGTTCATTGGCGCCATCACCAACAACGAAGCGCGTACGCTCCAGCTTCCGCTTGCTTTTCTGGAGAAAGGGAAAAAATATACTGCGACTATTTACGCAGACGATCCTTCCGTTCCTACCAAAACCAAAGTGTCCGTGAAAAAAATGAATGTGACCGCCGCAACAGTATTAAAACTCGTATTGCAGCCTTCCGGCGGACAAGCCATCCATATTGTACCCAACGAAAAATAAACCAACCTCTTTAAGATCATGAGCAGCAGTAATGAAGTAAAGTATATAGCAGGCGTGGATATTGGCGGCACACACATCACCGCGGG
>CAMLPA010000514.1 GCA_946481605.1 uncultured Flavihumibacter sp.
CGGAAGAAATCGTGCAGGACATCTTCACCCAGCTTTGGGTGAAACGGGAAGAGGCAACACATTGGGAACATCCGCAGGCTTATCTTTTTAAGATGGCCGCCAACCGCACGTTCGATCAGTTGCGTAAGATAGCCAGGGAAACGCATCTCGTGCAGGCGCTCACGGAAACGATGAAGAATACACCACTCAACGATATTGAAGCATGGCTGGACGGGAAGGAAGCCAGCCAACTGATTCACGAAGCTGTTGCCACGCTGCCGCCACAACGTTTGAAAGTGTATACGCTATGCAGGGAACAGGGGTTATCTTACAAAGAGGCCGCGGAGCAACTGGGGATTTCGGTGAAGACCGTACAGGCGCATTTGCAGGAGGCGACAAAGCAGATCAGGGCGTTTATCAGTTCGCAGCCGGGCGGGGCTTTGACGTTGTTGTTGCTGGGGTTGATGAAGTAAGATTTTCTTAGGAGAATATTTTTTCACGCGATTGCTTCGTAACCTCGCAACGCCAAGGAGCAGAGACGCAAAGAGCTGTTTTATTTCAGGCAGCTTTGGTTGTGGGGTATCGTGTTTAAGTTTTTTTCTCGCAACGGCGCAACAACGCCACGGGCTGTTGAAGATTGAAGAGCTTATTGCGGGATTACTCCTTACCTCTTGATCGCTTCATACTTCGTGATTGCTTCGTACCTCGCAAAAGAAAAGCGCATCGGTTAAGATGCGCCCTCTACTATACAGCGACACATAACACGTTATTTCAAGACATCTTTTATTCTTTTGAGGCAAAGGGTGTAGTGCGCTTTCACAACCGCGCTGGTAGTTAATGGGATAGACTTTTGCAAGGAGTTCGCCAATATGGATAACTGCATACGCACCGTGGCAAGGCCATCTGGACCGTAAACCGTACTTTTCAGGGGTGCAACTCCGGCTGGGGCGAGGAGTGAAATCATACGATCCAGATATTGTAATTGAAGGTTTCTGCTGAAGACATCGGAGGACTCACTTTGGTACAAATCACGCCAAACGTTTGTGCGGATCGCGTTCATGTATTCCAGCAGCGAATAAGTTCCGGGGTAAAGGGCCGCGGCTTCCTGGAGTTGGGTAAACACGCTCGTATTGATGAGTTTACTGAGCACCTCATCCTGTAACCCGCCAATGATTTCCAGGGTCGAAACACCGGTTTTGTTCAACACATTTTGGTCCACCAGCCACCGGGGTGCGGTAAACACGTTGCGGGCTATGAAAGCGACCGCTTCACGCTGAATAGTTGCCGGTACCGGCGCATATACGGCACCGGGTTGATCGGTGGTTTTAAGTGTGCTGTACCTGCCGCCAATGTTACGAAGCACATGGGTAACATATTGAGAGAACTGGCTGAGAATGGCGCTGTGCATTTCCTTTACATCGGCGTAATTTTCGCCCGGCACACCGAACCATTTTACGAGTGATGGCACCATTTTTTTTAAATTCTTTATGCCGTATTCTCCGGCTTTCATCGCGTTATCACCGAGATCCTCGTTCTGAACGCGGGGATCGGCGGATACTGTTTCGCCCCCGAACCACAATCTTTTGTTTCCGGCGTTCGCCAATACCATTTTCTTCAGCAGGGCGCTTTCTTCCTCGGCGTTTCGGGCAGCGGGAAAATAACGGTAGCCCCATTCAATCGCCCAGTTATCGTAGTCTCCGATGCGCGGGAAGATGTGCTGTCGCCTGAGGTGGTCCTCCGGCTGGGCCACATAGTTGAAACGCGCATAATCCATTATGGATGCGGTATGGCCATATTTTGTGAGCCAGGCGGTATCCCGGAGTCTTTCCACCGGTGTGGCGGAACTGGCGCTGAAATTGTGCAGGAGTCCGAGGGTATGGCCCACTTCGTGTGAGGAAACGAACCTGATCAGTTGGCCCATCAGTTCATCGCTGAAAACCATTTTCCTTGCGCCCGTATCAATGGCACCTGCCTGCACGAAATACCAGTCGTGTACCAGCTTCATCACATTGTGGTACCAGTTGATATGTGTTTCAATGATTTCGCCGCTGCGCGGATCGGATATCTGCGGACCGCTGGCATTGGGCAGATCAGAAGGTTTGTACACCAGGGCTGAATGCCGTGCGTCTTCCAGCGACCATGACGGATCTTCTTCCTGCGTTGGCGCTCTTCGTCCGATGATGGCGTTTTTAAAGCCTGCTTTTTCAAAAGCGCTGTTCCAGTCGTTGATGCCCTGAACCAGATAGGGTATCCATTGCTCCGGGGTGAGCGGGTCCACGTAAATGACGATGGGCTTCGCGGGTTCCACCAATTCTCCTCTTTTATACCGCTCCATATCTTCGGGCCGGGGCTCCAGCCGCCAGCGCTGGATGATGGAACGTTTGGTCACCCGCTGGCCGTTGCGGTCGAAATCAACATAGCTGGTGGTAAAGTATCCGAGCCTTTCATCAGCGAAACGCGGGCGCATTGGCTCTTTGGGCAACAACACCAGCGAAGTATTGATTTCAATTGTTGCGTTCCCGCCACCCGCGGCAACGGGGGCGCCATTCACCAAAGAGTTGCCCGCCGGGGCACGGGAATAAGTCTTCAGGGTCCTGATCTCTGTATTGGTGGGGAAACTTTTTACATCCAGCAGGAAGGACTTGTCGGACTGGTAAGCTTGTAACCGGAAAGCCGATTTGGATCCGCCGAAGAACAACATATCGTTGTCGCTGTTCAGCAAATCCGTCATATCTATCAGCGAATAGCCTATACCGGTAGCGCTATCTTTTCTGGTGGCTTTCACTTCAAAAATCATCGTGATGGGCAGGATGCCGTTTTTTACGACCGCACGGTAGAGCGGCATCGTGGAATCGGATGAGCGTTCCCGGTACGAAACCGAACGGACGAATATTTTTCCGTTCGGCGCTTTTTCGAAACGAATCAGGTTCTCATTGATCTGGTCGCCCACGAATCCTTTTGTGCTGCCCTCCGCTCTCATTTCAGCGGAAGTACCCGCGAGCCTGGAAACGATGAGCACATCTCTGCCAAAAATGGAATCAGCTAATTCGAAATAACATTTCGCATCGTTTCGGTAAACGTTAAAGAGCCCTTTCGAAATTTTTGTTTGCGCGTTAACAATCGCTTCGTATCCCGCTGGGGTACGTTTTGGAGAAATCGAGTCTTTTTTCTGGCCAAAAGCGGCAACAGCAAGCACCTGCGCCAGTAAAATGGCGCCAAGAATTCGTATCATCATACAGTAAAAATGGCCGGAGCCGGGTTTATAAATATTGGAGAAAGAATGCCCTTACTTTGTT
>CAMLPA010000515.1 GCA_946481605.1 uncultured Flavihumibacter sp.
CCACAATGGTGTAAGCGTATTTTTTATTGGAAAGATTTTGTTTGTGGAACGCTTCCAGCGCAGAGAAAGGCATCGTTTTCAATTGCTGGTACTGCTTTTTCCTGATGTCTTCTTTCAGGCCTTTTTTCTGCGCAGACAAGTATTCAAAAATGATTCCCTCTTTATCTATCCGGCCGGTTTCAAGGTCTTTCAACAAACTTTCACGGGCGGCATCCAGGTTTTGTTTTCTGTCGGGGAGTACGTTGATGAGTTCGTTCATGGCGCCAACGGCATCGGGAAGTTTATCGGCCTGACTTCCCACATAACCCATAAAAGCAAAACGATCCTCTTTTTTATCGGGCGCATCCACGTAAGCATAGGTGGAATAAGCAAGCGCTTTCGATTCACGGATGGTCTGGAACACCAGTGACCCCATGCCCCCACCGAAATAGCTGTTGAAAAGATTGGTAGCCGTTTCTGTATCCGGGTTATAGGTGCCCAGGTTGCGTACCCACATCATCTCGGCCTGTACCATATCGTAAGTGGCAAAAAAGACTTCGTTCTGGGTCTGTTCGGTGCGGAGGAATTGCTTCTTCGAAGGTGCCGCAGCCCAGGCCGAAGGCATTGGATGCGACTTCATTACTTCGGTGGAAAGCGCCGCCACACTGAGCGGACCATAATAAAGTACTTTGTGCTCAAATGAGGGTAACCCATGAATGATGTTTACCAGTTCCGATGCGGTGAGTGCGTTCAGTTCGGCATCCGTAAGTACATAGTTGAACGGATTTGAAGCACCATACATGGCATGGTTCATCAATCCTCTCATGATGGCGTCTTTGTTGAGTTTGTTGTTGGTCCTGGCTTTCTGCAACCTGTTCTTCAATCCTTCCAGCGCGGCTTCGTCGGCCTTACAGTTTCTAACGAGGTGCTCCAGCAGGGAAAGGGCCTCACTGAAATTCTCCTGTAACCCGTTCAGTTGAATCGTACTTTCTTCGTTGCCGGCACTGGCGGAAAAATTAGCGGCGAGTTGGTAGAATTTTTTGCTGATCTCTTCTGAAGTATATTTATCTGTTCCCAGGAACTGCAGGTATTGAAGGGCGATGGGCAATTTCTTATTGTTCCAACTGCCCATATCGAAATGGAAATACAATTTGAAGAGCGCGTTCTCTTTATTGGGCACGTACAGCAATTCGGCTTTACCGATCTTTCCCTGCTGAAGGTCTTTGGAGAAATCAATCCATTTCGGCGCGATCGGGGTAAGCGGCATAGCGTTGATCTGCTGCACGAAAGGCGATTGTTTACCGGCATTGGTTTCCACCGGTGTAATGGGTGGCTTATCCACTTTTACGATGCTTTTGTCTTCTCCTTTTCTCTTATACAACACGAGGTAGTTGTTGTCGCCGAAGAACTTATTCGCGAACGCCACCAGTTCTGCTTTGGACACCTTACTCATTTCATCGAGGGAAGCCACTTCGTTCTTCCAGCCCGTTCCTTTGTTTTTGATGAAACTGCTCATCAACGCTTCTACGCGGTTGTTGTTGCTTTCCAGCGCCTGAAGTTCGCCCAGTTTATAATTGGCCACGATGGCCGCGATCAGGGATTCGTCGAAGTTGCCACTCTTCAGGATGTTGAGTTGCTCCATCAGCAGATCCTTCGCCTGCTCCAGCGACTGGCCCTGTTTGGGAGAAGCATACAGGAAGAACATGCCATAATCTTTGTATTGCCTGTAACCGGTTCCAGCACCCAATACTTTCTGCGATTTATTGAGGTTAAGATCAAGCAATCCGGCCTTTCCGTTGGAAAGGATAGAGCCGGTGAGGCTCAGCAAAAGCGCTTCGCGTGTCCCTTCTTTGCCGCTGCGGTAAACGATGCGCATGTTTTCGGCGCTTGGTCCGAAGATTTCCTTCACAACCGGACCAGCAATGGGAGTTTCTGGTGCCGGGTTATATTCTTCGACCGGCTTAGGCTGCATATAGGAGAAAGCCTGTTCAATTTTACGCACCATCACGTCGGGATCAAAGTCTCCGGCCATGATCACCGCCATATTGTTGGGCACATAGTATTTGTAGTAATACTCGCGGATCGCGTTCAGGGAAGGATTCTTAAGGTGTTCTATGGTACCAATGGTGGTTTGCTGTCCATAATTGTGTGTGGGGAAAAGATAGGTGTGCATGGCTTCCTGCATCTTCCAGCCGTCGTTGTCCATGGTACGGTTCTTCTCTTCATATACCGCTTCCAGTTCAGTATGAAAGATACGGAGGATGGGGTTACGGAACCTTTCCGCCTGCACGGCGAGAAAACGATCGGTGGCGTTGGAAGGAATGTCTTCTTCGTACACCGTTTCTTCCACCCAGGTATGCGCGTTGGTGCCTTGTGCGCCCATGGCGGTCATCATTTTATCGTATTCGTTCGCGATCGCGAAGGTGGAGGCTTCTCCAGAAACACGGTCTATCTCTTTATAAATTTCTTTGCGCTTCGCTTCGTCGGTGGTGCTGTTGTATTGCTCGTACAACGCGTCAATCTTATCCAGCAATGGCTTTTCCTTCGCCCAGTTGAGGGAGCCGAATTTATCGGTGCCCTTGAACAGCAGGTGTTCCAGGTAATGCGCCAGCCCGGTATGTTCTTTGGGATCGGTATTGCTGCCCGCTCTAACAGCAATGCGTACGGCAATACGCGGTTCTTTTTTGTTCGGACTCAACATTACAGTTAACCCGTTCTTCAACGTGTAGATACGGGTTTGCATGGGATCATTGGAAACGTACTGGTAGGTGTACCCGGCTGCGGTAGCCTGTTTCCAGTCATGTGTTTGTTGCGCCACGGCAGTTGAAATGAACAACACGCCTGCAAGCGCCAGTTGGCAAATTTTCTTCATAAATAAAATCACTTGTACCGGCAAGTAAACAAAAAATTACTTACCGGTAAAGTGATTCTTTATGAGTGGAAAGCTTTTTAAAAATTACCCATTTACCACGAACTCCCCTATTTTACTGCCGTCATCCTTCCACAGTTGCGCTTTCAGTTGCCGCGGGTCGGCATTCACACGGAGGAGTGTTCTGTTGCCTGTTTTCGGTCCCCCGCCGATGATGATAGGAAAATTATGTTCGCCTTTCACAGCAGGGTGCATCCCAAATTTGTGGGTATGTCCGCAAATAAGGAGGTCTACCTTGTATTTGTTGAAGAGGGGCAGAAAAAGTTCGCGGCATTGCAGGGTACCGTGTTCTTCATCGGAATACAAAGGGGGAATATGCATCATCACCACGCGGTATTTCGCTTTCCGTGCGGCTTTCGA
>CAMLPA010000516.1 GCA_946481605.1 uncultured Flavihumibacter sp.
TGCCAGTAAATGATTGCGACCTGAATTAAAGATACCTTTCATCTGTCCTAAAAATAGTGAAACTCTTTTGTTTCATACGGATAGACAGGAAAAGTAACCGTCAATTCTGTTATAGAAATGCTAATTTTAACGAACCACGTTTAATCGTGGTCTCATCATCTTCACCCGGCGTACAATGCTCATTACGAAGCCGACCATCATCACAATGATGCCCAGCCACAAAACATTGATGTAAGGGAAGAGATATACTTTCAGTGAAACGTAGGGTAATATGGAGGAAGACTCCTTTACGCCAATCTCAATCTTTTTGTTGTCCTCCCCGATTTTATTAAAGTTCACGATCAGGTTCTGGGCGAATACAGTATCCGGTTTTTGGACCATCATCCCGTCCTTCACTTCAAGGGCAGGACGCGCATTGTATGTACGGCCATCTTTTACAGTCACTTTCAAATTAGCCACCAGCGCGGTATCGTTTGAGGTGTAACTGAACTTCTCGTCGGAAGGATTGTGGTCCACTGCTCCAAGTACCATAAAGCCATTCGAGTAGAATACCGTGTCTTTGGGCGCCAGTTCATGCGGCCGGAAGGATGCGGTATCTTTTTTCCTGTCCAGGTCATCAGCATAACTGATATAGGAGAACACATCTTTGTTCCAGTAATGGCGGGAATCGGGGTTATTGGAGAAACCTTCAGCACCTTTTGTATTGCGGATCAGGTTGGGAAACAGCACGAAGTTTTCTTTCCCGTCTTTCCGTTCAAACTCAATTTTAAAATAAGTGATGTTTCCTTTTTTGTTGAGCGAATCTGACGTATATGTAGCATTGAAGCGCCCCATATCTGTTTTCACGCCCTGGATCAGCGTCAGGTTTTCCAAAGGATTTTCTTTGCTCTCCGGACTGAAAGGCAGGTTAATTCCGGTGGTATTCAGCGAAAGCACTTCTTTTTTGGAAGCGGAAATCAGTATCCCGACCAGCATCATTCCAAAGCCGATATGGGCTACGGAACCTCCGGCAGCTTTCAGTTTGCCGTTCAAGCCCTGCCAGATGTAAATGGCGTTCCCGAACAGTGCATAGAACCCGGCGAACAATGCGATGTAGATGGCCGAAAGGAAACCAGCGCCGTACTTATAATATTCTATCGGGCCGAAAACACCTACAAGAATGGTAGCGACAAGTGCAATAATGCCCGGCACCAATATGCTTTTGTTCACTTTCTTCCTATCCGAATCTTTGTACCGGAAGAATTGCGTAATGGCAGTGAGTATCCCCGTAAGAATGGCCACCCATACCTGGATGCGGTTGTAGGAGAACTCCACATCCTCGCCCACTGCGAACTTGGTACCGAATAACTTGTTCACGACCGGCAATGAAGTAGCAATGCTCACATACATAGCCGAGAGAAAGAAGATCAGCGAGCCGATGAACATCCAGAACTCCCTGGAATAGGTACTTTCCTCCTTAACGATGGTGGGGATTTGTTTGTACCGGTTGATGTACAGCCAGATGGAAGGAATGATAATCACGGCCAGCCAGATGGTCATTTGTGTATTCAGTCCCGCGGTCGCAAAAGCGTGTACAGAGGAGTCTCCCAGGATACCGCTTTTGGTAAGGAAAGAGGAATAGATTACAAAAATATACGTGAGGATATAAAACAACACAGTAGTGCGCTGCGAATATCCGGTACTGTTATAAATAAGGTTGGTGTGCAGCCCGGCGATCAGGATGAGCCAGGGTACGAGCGACGCGTTCTCTACCGGGTCCCATGCCCAGTAACCGCCGAATGTAAGCGATTCATACGCCCATGCGGCGCCCATCATAATGCCCAGCCCCAGGATGGCCGCTGAAAAAAGCGCCCAGGGCAATACGGGTTTGGTCCATTCCGTGTATCTCCGTTGCCATATGGCCGCCACGGCATAAGCGAATGGGATAAGTGTGGAAGCGAAGCCCAGGAACAACACCGGCGGGTGGATCACCATCCAGTAGTTCTGGAGCAATTGGTTCAGCCCCTGCCCATCCTTCATGGAGGGATGAGACATATAGGTTGAAGAAAGGTTCTGGAACGCAGGCTGGTCAATGAATTGCTGGCGTACCAGGATAAAGGGGTTCAACCCAACTTTCACACCAAATATGTAGATACCCAGCAACATACTCGCGATGGTAAACTGCGCGAAGCTGACCACCGTCATCACGGGCGCCTCCCAGGTTTTGGCCGAGCGCATCAGGATCATACCCAGCAGCCCCTGGCACAGGCCCCACAAAAGGAAGCCGCCCTCCTGCCCTTCCCAGATACAACTGAAAAGGTACTTCATGTCCATGGTCATGTTGGAATGGTTCCAGACATAATAATATTCGAAGTAATGGTTGCTGATCAGGAAGAGCAGCAAACAGAAGATCACGATAACAGAAGCGGTATTTACGCCGAAAGCCACGCGGGCCATGCGTTTCCAGCTCAGTTGTTCGATAAGCACCGAACTGCGTGCCGATTTAAAATAGGCAATGGTGGCAACGATGGAGGCCACGAAAGAAAGTACTGCAAAAAAATGACCTATCTGCCCCGGGAGCAGGTGTTCACCAGGATATTGCATGATTCATCAGGGGTTTGAGCTTAAACTTTTCTCGGCGGGTACCATTTCATCCTTGTATTTCGAAGGGCACTTCATCAGAATTTCCTTGCATTCGAAAACATTCGCACGCATGGTACCTTTCAGCACAAGGCGTTCGCTCATTTCAAAATCCGTGGGTTTTGTATTGAAGTAAACTACGGGTGTGGAGTTCCCCAAAGTATCCATTGCGGTGAACTTCATGTAATTCGGGTTCTTCAGCGGATCGTACTCCACCGGTTGTGCCTTGTCGAGTTTGGCGATCAGGTGCACAAATTTCCCTTCTTTGGCTTTCGCCGAAGCCACAGTATCGTAAGTGGTAAGATCATTCATAAAAGACAGCAGTACCGCGATGCCGGCAGCAATCAGCAGGAGAATGACAATGTGTAGTTTCTTCATAATGTATTCAGTCTTCCAGTCTTCGCAAAGGTAGTTCAAAAAACAGTCGCCCCCCCTCCCGCACAAATCGTTATTTTTAATGTTTGTATAGAACAAATCAATGTATGGAGCCTGGGAATGATTCAGCAGAAACGATGCAGAACCGCGCAACACAGCCCTTTTTCATGAGAAGAACACTGGTATTGTGGCTGTTCGCAATAGTATGTTACTGGTTCTCAAAAGGAATGCTTTTTAACGATTTATTGGCGAATCAGCGGCTGGTCTTCTTTTC
>CAMLPA010000517.1 GCA_946481605.1 uncultured Flavihumibacter sp.
AGAATGGGATGGTCGCCACTGAACAACTCGGTGAGTTTGATCACGTTGTTGTAGCTTTTTCCCATCTTTTTACCGTTGATGGTAATCATATTGTTGTGCAGCCAGTACCTTGCGGGCACGTGTCCGCCATTGCAAACCGAACTTTGGGCGATCTCACTTTCGTGGTGCGGGAACATCAGGTCCATACCTCCGCCGTGGATATCAAATTCCTCACCGAGGTACTTGGTACTCATCGCGGAGCATTCAATATGCCAGCCGGGGAACCCTTCTCCCCAGGGGCTCACCCACCGCATGATGTGTTCGGGTGGCGCGGCTTTCCACAAGGCAAAATCCTGTTTGTTCTTCTTCTCATCCTGTCCTTCCAGTTCACGTGAAGTTTCCAGCAATTCATCCACGATCCTGCCACTCAGTTTTCCATACGGATGTGTTTCCGCATACTTCTTCACATCGAAATAAACGGAACCATTGCTTTCATAAGCATATCCTTCCGCGATGATCTGTTTGATCATTTCGATCTGCTCTACAATATGCCCGGTAGCCGTAGGCTCAATACTCGGTTCCAGGTTATTGAACCTGCGCATGGCCCAATGAAAAAGATTGGTGTATTTCTGCACCAGTTCCATCGGCTCCAGTTTCTCCAGTACAGCTTTGGAAGAAATTTTATCTTCCGCCGCACGACCTTCCTCTTCAAAGTGACCGGCATCCGTAATATTGCGCACATAACGCACTTTATACCCCAGGTGTATGAGGTAACGGTAAATGATGTCGAAAGTAATGAAGGGACGTGCGTGGCCGAGGTGACTTTCGCCGCTGACCG
Organism: uncultured Flavihumibacter sp.; assembly: GCA_946481605.1. Next base: position 818 of record CAMLPA010000517.1, read on the forward strand.
TAGGTCCGCAGACATACATGCCCGCATAACCAGGAACAATAGGTTGGAAAGCCTCTTTCTGCCTTGTATAGGAGTTGAATACTTTTAAGTTGCTCATAATTGAAGGATGCAAATATACGTTTTCGGGCGGCAAGGTTAGCCGGGATCTTTGGGTTGGGACTGAATCAGTGCATCAATATTCAGATCTGCAATCTGCGGGTAATGATCTGAATAATGAACGGTGGGTCGTTTGAACTGTTCAACTTTAATGGCAGGGTCCGCAAGCATAAAATCGATCCGCAAAGTCGGGGAGATCATACGGAAAGTCCGGCCTATTCCACCTCCTTTTTCCAGGAAAGCATCCTTCTTTTTACCCCTGAGTGTAAAATAGGTATAGGATGTGGGGACATCATTAAAATCGCCTGTAAGGATGATCGGATAAGGACTTTTGTCCATTTCACCCTTCAGCTTATCTGCCTGAAGACCGCGATAATAATACGCTCTTCTCAATTTAGAGAGAATAGTTTTGGAAGCCCGCAGGGTTTCCTCTTTACTGTTCCCGATATTATCGATTCCCCGGTAGTCGCCTTCGTTAAACAATACGGATTGAAGGTGGGTGGTCATTATCCGGATTGTTTTCCCATTAATTAATACATCGGCGAAAGCCATATTCTCCACCCGTTTGCTTTCTCCCAGTTGCACTTTTCCGGAATCGATGATAGGGTAGCGGGAGAAGATGATGTTTCCAATCAGGTAATCTCCGGAATATATCTTCTGCTCCACCGCAAAATAATGGTAGGGGTACCCCATTTTTCGGGTAAATTCAACAATATTCGGATCATAGCGCTTTTTCATCTTCGATTCAAAAAACTCCTGAAAGCACAATATATCTGCATCCTGCTTCCGGACTACATCCAGCATCACATCACGATAACTTACGCCGCCCCTTTTTTTCCTGTTGTATTCATCCCATCTGGAAACGTTCCAGGTCATTACACGGATATTGCCTTCTTTTTTTTCCTCTTTCCAGGAACTGGTACCGAAAGCAAAAAAAGCGGCTATTTGTTGAAAGGAAATGAGAATAGAAACTACAGGAAGCCAGGCCCAACGTGAACGTGCGATCAGCCAGAATACCAGGAAAATCACCTGCACTGCCAACATAATCGGCATACCCAAACCCAGTATAGCGCTCCACCAGTATGTACCGGGATTGAGCCAGGGCACCAGGCACGCTATTGCAACGAATACCGTGAGTACGATGTTGGAAACAATAAAAAACTTCTTCGCTATTTTTCTGATGGTCCCCGCCATGAATAAAATTGATTACGCCTCCCCTTCTCCGGCCCTTTTCAGGATTTCCTTTTCCTCTTCCGTTAATAAATGAACCCCTTTCTGGTTGATCTTATCCAGTATTGCATCGATACGTTGCTGGGTGATCTGCGGGATTTTTTTGTACGGTTCTCCTTTGGATTTGTAGAACATCTGGTCTTTAACCGGCGTTCTGTTCTTTGGTTTATCAGGATTGAAAAGATTATTGAGCCAACTGGCGAAATTGTTCATCCATGCGCCCCAATCGTGGCCGCGCCGTAGTTGCCTGATGAAAACGAAGCCTATCACCGCACCTGCGAGGTGCGCCAGGTGCCCCCCGGGATTGGTGGAATCAATGCTGGCGAAATCGATGACCAGGAATACAAGGGTTAGTACCCACAAAGGAATCCCGCCATTGATCATGGGGAAAAGCCGGTAATTCGGCGCGAGTGTGGTAGCAGCTACAGCAATGGCCATGACTCCTGCGGAAGCCCCTTCCAGGGTTGAAACCGGAACGCTTGGTTTGAAAACCGGCAGCAGGTTGAAGCTCAGCAGGTAAATGATACCGCCGGCCAGTGCGCCATAGATAAATAGGGGGATGATTTTATTATTACCGGCCAGATCCTGCAATATAAAGCCGAAGGCCCAGATCCACAACAGGTTGCCGAGGGCGTGCCATACTTTAAAGTGCATGAAAGAATACGTGAGGATGGTCCAGGGACGCGTAATTAATTGGTCCAGACTTGCAGGTAGGGTCAGCCAGTTGTGTACGTCCGGTCTGTAATTTTCAGGGTTCATCTCAGACAGCAGGTAAATAACATAGATGAACTTAAAAGCCACGAAAATAATGGCCAGGAAAATGATCAGGTAGGTAAGCTGGTTTCCTTCCTGCCCCAGGAACATTCTTCTTCTCCTGTTCTGTTCGAGTACGCCCATGAGTGAGATTTTTGCTTTTAAATATTGACTACAACATTTAAAATGACCGTATTGCTAAGTTACCGATTAAATAAAATAAACCCTTGTTAATAAAACGTCCTGCGGTTGGTTTTGTTCCAGAAGAACACCAGCAGGAAGCCGACCAGCGCCCCGCCCAGGTGCGCCCAGTGCGCCACATTATCGCCCGCGGAATTGCGCAGCCCCATAAACAGTTCCACCGCCGCATA